>CAZMCL010000105.1:0-6384 GCA_964564375.1 uncultured Methanoregula sp.
TGAGACCTTGTTTAAATTCAAAATCCATATGGTTGGATTACTTCGGCGATCTGAAAAAAGTATCTGAAATGGGCTGCCTACTTCCCCTGCCCCCTCTCCTCCGACAACATCCCCGACTTGATCCCGGAACCTTGATGCTTCAGCAGAATCTGGAAATCCCCGAGCCCCTTGATCTGGGAAAATATCCCGAACACGCCCCGGTTGAGATGCGCCCGGAGCTGATCGTAGAGGTCCTTCTCCGGATCCAGATTGTCGTGAATACAGCGCTCCTTCACTAAAGCAATGAAGAATGTATCCCATTCACCGGTCAGCGTGTAGCGGTTCAGCTCCTGGCCTTTCTCATCGTATTCTGCGGGATTAGGAATGGTGAGATCATTCAAAGAGTAACAAATCGCAATCCGGCAGAGGATGTTTGGCGTGAGTCCGGTCCTCCCTTTGAGCTGATTCAGCCGGAAGGTGGCCTTCTCACTGATGCGGAGCCGGTAGAAACTGCTGCTGCCGCTCATGATTCCGCCTCCTGCCAGAAGTATCCCGGCGAGATTGAAGTGTGCCGGTCCTTCTTGTTGTAATCGAGATGATAGGCCCGGGCGATATGCGGCTGGAGAGTGCGGAAGTATTCCTTGTCAATCTCGGTGTCGGTTGAGAAGATGATCATCTGGTCGCCGGCATGCTGGAAGAAGTCCATGACGAGATTGCCCCGGTGCTCGCTGTCAAGCCGGCCAAGTGGTGTGTCGATAATGAACGGCAGCTGCCGGCCGGAGGTTAAGGTGAGGCCCCAGATGAGCGAGACCGCAAAGATCTCTTTTTCACCGGCAGAGAGTAAATCCTTGGGAATCGCATGGCCGTCCGGCTCAAAGAGCGTGATGTTATACTGCTCATCGATTAGAATATTCCGGACATAGTCGTCCTTCCGGATCAAGCGGGTGAAACACGAGAGGATATTGTTGCTCAGCTGCGTAATCTTCTGCTGCTGGAGTACCCTTGAGTACTCGGTCAGAACGGCGGTGACACCCTGTACGAGTTCCACCTTCAGCGATCCGCCCCTTGCACCCTGCAGTTCCTCATTCACTTTGTCCAGCCGGCGGTTCAGTTCGGTAATCTGGAGATCCAGCTGCCGGATATTCTCGTCAAACGCATAGAGCTGCTCGGTATACCGGCCAAGGCACTGGCTTAACTCGTTCAGTTTTGTGATATGCGGAGCAATGACTTCATCTGAAGGAGCCCGGTTTATCTTCAGTGCAACTTTTTCCTGCTGAAGGGTAAGTTTTTCCAGCCGGTCAGATAACTCCTGCATCTTCTTCGGAGTATTTTTTCCTGCTTCATCGATCCACTGAAGGAGCTGGTGATACTCATGCTGGGAGAGATGGTGAATAAGGGATCTCTTTTTTGTCTCCTCATCGCTCACCAGCTGCTGGTGCATGATGCTGATGAGTTTGCTCTTCAGTTTTGCCTTCTGCGTCTCGGCTACAGAAATATCAGACCAGAATGCCGGGGACTGGATGATCTTGTTGAGTTCATCGATATTTGCATGAATAATGTCCTGCGAGCGGATCCGGCTCTGGACATTATCCTCCTCAATAAGATGCTTTTTGAGGACATCGCAGTACTTCGGGGTGATTGAGAAGGGGAATAATCCGCCACAGAGATCGCGGATATCATTCTGGGTTTTAAGAATGTCATGATCCAGCTGGATCTTTTCTTTTTTCAAGTCCTCCCGTTTTCGGGCAAAACTGCCACCCTCGCTGGCAACAATCAGCTCCTGCCGCTCCACGTCGCCGCGGACCTGATCGGTTTTACTCTGGGTCTGCGCTCGATCCTGTTCGGTTTCTTCCTTCTCCGCTTCTGCTGTCTCAATCGCGGACTGGATCTCTTCCAGTCGGTTCCCGATCTCCGCAAGCTCCGAGCCCTTTAAGTTATTAGTCAGGTAGATTCCCAGATCTGCCTTGAGCCGGTCAATGATGTCAAGCCCGAGAAGGGATTTGAATGAATCCCGCAGGTATACATTCTCTGCATTATCTTCGACAAGATTCTGGATCTTCTCCCCATCAAAGAGAAACAGCCGGGCAAACCGCGGCGGGATAAGTTCATTCAGACGTTCCTGCCACTGGTCGACTTCGAGATCATGGAGGATCTCCCCATTGCGTTTCACCGTCAGTTTTTCAGAGAATTTCGGGGTAAATACCCATTCCCTCCTGACATGGTAGGTCTGACGCAGGCCGCCATGCGTGAAATCGAACGCAACCTCAATAGAAGGTAATAATTCCGGGTCATCCTTTTTACTGCGGGGGGCCATCTGCCGGAGATACTGCTCATACTTTGGGTTGCTCATCCGGCTCCCGGGAGCTTTCTGACCATAGAGACAGATAAGGATCGATTCAAAGAGCGTGGTCTTGCCGGCGCCGTTCTTCCCTCCGATAAGGATGATGGGTTTATGGGAATTTTTTGTGATTGCCGGTGTGAAATCAAGGACATTCTTTCCCCTGAAGATCCGGACATTTTCCAGTGTTAATGAATGTAGCAACATCCTTTACTCCCCCGTTATTTCAAAAGCCCCCGGCGTTTTTTATCCACGGCACCCGGTTTTGCCATCTGCTGCTTTGCCTCCTCTTCAGTCAGCCAGTCTTCAGAGAGAACCTCCCCCAGCCGGTTATAGACAGATGAGCGTTTCGTCATTCCCTGCATCTGCTGCTCGACATCAATCAGTTTTGTCACAAGGCGGAGAGGAAGTTTTCTGGCATCACAGATCTTCTTTAAGATGTCCTGCTCCTCTTTGGAGAATGGCCCCAGATCATCCTGCGACCAGTCAAGGGACTCACCGGTCACTTTCTTGTAGATCTTCGCAGCGGAATCGTCCCAGTCACTCTTCTGGGTCATCCAGATCCGGCGGATCTCATGCAATTCTTCCGGAAGGATGAGAGTAATATTCGGATTAGGACCATTTTTCCGGAGACTCTCCTGTGCTTCAAGGAGTTTTTCAAGAAACTCTTTACAATACTCAAATTTGTAAGGCCCGCGGATGATCTCCCAGTTTTCACCTTTCTGCATCCCCTTTATCTTCCCATTCATCCGGCGATGGTCGCGGTAAATGTGCTTCTTCTCTGGAATCTGAGTCTCTGCAAGCATATTCCGGAAATCCAGAAGCGGTTTTAACCACGTTGCACCGCCATCGATAAGTGCGGTCATGCTCTTATCCTTCTGCACAACCGTACAGACCCAGCACCCGAACCGGCTGTTGCCGCTCGGTGGGGAATCCTTATCAATGGTCAGGATATCCGCATCCTCCTGGGCGCTTTTATAGAGTTCGAACAGTTCCTGGTTCTCATTTCCCCACGGGGAGGGGTTCTCTAACAAGTATGCCCAGACATCCTCGACGGAAAAACTCTCAATGGGCATGTACACATACGACTGGGGGAATCGGGAGTGATGGGAGAGCTTCGACCCCTCGATCTTGTACTGGTCAATGACAATATCACGGGTATGACTCTCACCTTTCCGGACACCGAGAACCATTACAACTTCGCCGTACTTTGTCACACTCTCAAGGATGAAACGGTCAGCTGTACGGATCTTCAACCGTTCGGTACACCAGCGGAACTGGGTGCTCGGCGCGGGATATCCTTTGCCAATCAGATTGACCCAGAATGTATCAGGAATCTGTGGTGTGAGTTTGAATGCAGTAATAGGCAGGTTCTGCTTCTTTGCAGCTTCGTTAATCCGTTCATGATTTATCGTGATATAATCGACAATGATTGGAGTCTCAACAAGAGTATCGGAAGAGATGACAAAGATCTGTTTTCCCCGTTTCTCTTCCGGAAGTTCTGCGATAGCGTTCCAGACCAGCTGAAGTGCGGTTGTTGAATCTTTTCCCCCACTGTATCCGATAACCCACGGGCGGTTATCGCTCAGGTACACTTCCCGGATTTCCTTATGAATGTCAGCAAGACGTTTCTTGTCGAAGACTGTCTTGCCGTTAAGGGTTTTCTGAGGAGTCATTGTTCCGGCTCAAGATACTGCTTCAGGAAGCGTTTTTCAACACGTCGTTCCTCAGTTGATAGAGGAAGGTCCATTATTTGTTTCAAATAATTTGCAGTTAGTGTGAGATTCATTTGAGCCTTGGAAATACGTCCGTTGTTCATTGCTCGCCCCTCCCACACGTCTGCATTCGAACGAGACCAATCAATATTTTGTAATCGCTCAAGCCGTTTCTTCCAGTCATCAGGGAAATGACGAATCAGGGAATTTCCCATAATGCCTAATGCATGCAGGGCTAGACCATGAGCATGAACAAAATCATTTCTCAATTCACTACTGGAGATATTATGGTTTATTACCATCATCCATTCCGGAATATTCTTTGTTACTTCAACCCAGAATTCACGACCAAGTTCCTCGTCCAATTTTGAGATATGCTTATTTTTTTTCTTTTTATTTAGCAACGCCTCAGTTCCTTGATAAAGACTTGATAACGTGAACATCTTGATTGATCTGTTGGATATAGTTGTTTTTTCAAGTTCAGTGAATCCCTTAAAAATTGGAAGTGAATCTGTCAATTCCAAAACAAAACGTGCAAAGGGATCGCGATAATCATACAGAATACTAATCGATTTCGTAGGTCGGACTGCATGTCGATTAAGATCAGAAAAAATCTGTTGACTACGCTTGAGTCCGGCATCAATAAAGAATACTACCGCTATCGTTTCATTAGCTAACTCAGGTTTCTCATGCAGTGCAGCTTCAATAGCGGCTCTGCGATGTTGTCCGTCATTTATCACGAATTGTGCATCCATTGGAATTACAATTGCACCAATTTTCGTTTCCATCCCAGTCGGCCCCGAGGGGATAAATTTTACGGGTGCTCCAGTAATTGATGCAGATATTGCAGAAAAAACGTAATCTTTTGGATTATTCGTAAGATATCGAGTAATGTCAGGAATTCTTGCACGATTTAATGTTCGCTGTGCACGTAATTGGGCTGGCAATGAATTTTCATCATAAAGAAATATCTTCGGGATTAATTTCAACGGGCACATGGATACATAATATTCTCTTTTCGCTTGAATTCCACGAATCGCAGGAAAACTGTAGGTAAATGAATCTAGTGCATTTACTTCCTTAAGAAAAGACGAAGTCATAGGCGTTCCGAAAAAAAGATTATCCTATTGGAAGTTAAATCTATTGATTTGGAAGTTTACTTTTTTCAAAATTTGTTAATTATCTAACTTCCACTCAAATCCTTTTGATAAATTGATATGCGATGATTTGCCCTCCATCACACCCACCCCACAATCACTCTAACCTCTCGCAACCGCCCCGGCATCAGCTCCCTCACCAGCCACAGCCCCGACCACCCGATCACCAGCAGCAACGCGGCCATAAGGGGCCATACCGAAAGCGGGGCATGCCGCACGCCCGTGACGGATACAATCCACAGCTCCACCAGGACCATTGCGAAGCACAGGATGAAACAGAAGAGGCAGCCCATCACATTCCAGAATGACGGGCAGTTTGTATCTCGCATACGTGTTCGTTTGCCGCGAGATCAGCGCCGGTACGGTAATCCGCGTTTTCGCATTCATGCTCCCCGGCGCTGGCATGAGAATGTCCCGGAAGGTTGCCTGACCGGTTTCTGGCACGCCGGTATTGCCGTGTGGGGAACCGTCCCTTACAAAAAGATTATCGCTCCTCATGCAACACAGTACAATACCAAATCACGGATGTGCTCTTATGCTCGTCAAATTCGAAATTTATTCTGATGGCAAATACTGGTGCGGCCGGGGCATCGGTGTCGATATTTTCACGCAGGGAAAGACTCTCGATGAGCTGATGGCAAATATCCGTGAGGCCGTCGAACTTCACTTTGAAGAAGAAATAAGCAAAGGGGAGAATATCCGTATCCTTTCCATTTCTGAGACCGAGGTAGGTACAGTTGCCCGGGCTGCCGGTTGTTAGTGGAAAAGATCTCATCAGGGTCTTTTCAAAACGAGGATACCATCTTGTCAGGCAGAAGGGCAGCCATGCCCAGCTCAAATGCAGCACACCCGCCGGAGAGCATACCATAACTATTCCCCTGCATGATGAGATCGCGCCCGGGACCCTGAACGATATCCTTTCAAAAGTTGCAGTCTGGAACGGAATGTCTAAAGAGGAATTGATCCAGATGCTCCGGTAGCGGATGGACCCGTTAATGATACTCCCCATTTTCGGGAATCAGATCGGTGAAGACGCGGGCATTTTAGCAGGCCCCGGACCGGACAAACCACCCCGGCATCAGCTCCCTCACCAGCCACACCCCCGACCACCCGATCACCAGCAGCAACGCGGCCGTAAGGGGCCACACCGACACCGGGGCCATCGCGAAGCACACAACAATACAGGAGTGGTACC
>CAZMCL010000106.1:0-6290 GCA_964564375.1 uncultured Methanoregula sp.
TATCTGGATGATTGAGCAGCCACTCAAACGGGCATTTAAGATCCGGGGGCTGGCATTCATCAACGCGTTCATCGCCCACATGACCGATGGTTCAAAAGGCATGGAGGATTTCTTCCGCGAGATCGGGGAGGGGATCTATGTGCAGCAGGTCAGCTTCTTCTTCAGGCGTGAGCAGAAAAAACCGGTCATCTTCACGGTCCCGAACCTTCACCCCGGGCCGATGGGGGAGATTGGTGGCGGCAACCTGCCAAAAGTGCTGTATGACTATTTCAGTCCCGAGGAGACGTTCGTGGCCCACGGCTGCGCCACACATGATTTCAACCTGGTCTCCGACACAGAGATCAGCAAGGTCATTGATGCCCTGCAGAAATCCCGTGCAGGCCTCAACTACACCAGCAGGGCATCCAAATCCGGTCGTCTTTCCTTTGGGAGCGTGCAGGTGCTGTACCAGCAGTTCGGGGATTCCGCCCTGCTCGTAACCTCGCGGTCCCCGCAGATGACCGAAGACCTGGACTTCTCGATCGGCATGGCCATCATGGCGGAAGGCCACCGGTGGTTCCCGCAGGTGGCCGTGGTTGATGCCCATAACTGTATGACGGATCTTTCATCTCCAGTGCTGCTTGCTACCCATACGGCAACAGAATACCAACAGGCGTCGCTGGAGGCTATGGGTGTGTGCCGGGATGCGCCCCAGTACCCGATGCGGATCGGGATCTCCCACCGTCCCGCCCCGTTCACCCGTAAACAGGGGTTTGGCGATCTCGGCATTCAGGTGATGGCAGTTGAGGTTGAGAACCAGAGAACGGCATATATCCTGATTGACGGGAACAATGTTGCGAAGGGGGTCCGCGAGATCCTGCTCGCGCAGGTTCTCACCCTGGCGGACCATGCGGAGATCATGACCACGGACTCGCATGTGGTAAATACTATCACCGGGAAGAACCCGGTCGGCATGGCGGTACCGGCAGAGGAGATCATTCCCGTGGTTATGCAGGCAGTCCGCGATGCCGTGGTGGATCTCACCCCCGCAAAAACTGCAGCGGCAACGGCCCAGTGCGAGAACGTGATCGTCTTTGGGTCAAACCGGATCGTCCAGCTCGCAAGCACGGTCAATGCCATGCTGGTTTTTGTGGCACCGCTCTCCCTTGCGATGCTCCTTCTCGCGTTCCTTCTCTCCATTCTTGCCTATCTCGTGATGGGATAACCGGACACGGGAGCCCGGTTTTATTAATACCTTTGATTTTTCACCGGTTTTCAAATCCGGGGCTCCTGACCGCAACATTTATTCGTGATTGGGCAGGTATGCTCTGGTAAGGAAGGAGGGTGAGACCGGAGCACGTTAAAAAAACAATCCAACGTCCAGATCTTCGTAAAGCGGTTTGAATCTTTCAAGGGGTGAGAGGTGATCAAAGTTCATCCAGCCACACTCATTGCAACCCGCTGGATCGGTGTCGACCTGAACACGACGGGCCATGTGGCCGTTGCTGCCGACAGGATCAGCGGGAAGACCATGAAACTGGGGAAAAACATCCACTATCATCACCGCCAGTCATCGAAAAACTGCACAAAAATTTACAAAGAAGGAAAACTCTGGAAACTCAAAAAAGTCAAGTCCCGTGAACGGAAAACGTTCAAATCGGCGCTTAACGCTATCTCCCGCCAGATCGTATCCTTTGCAGAGTCACTTGGCTCAGGTATCAAGTTCGAAAAACTCTTCTCGCAACGCTACGCTCACTGTCATGGCGTGGGTGCATCGTATGAATTCTCATTTCAGAACGGCTCGTTTTATTCGCTCCAACAGCAGGTGGAGAAACGTGCGGGCGTCCGGGGCATCCCGGTCATGTATGTCAACCCTGCTTACACATCCCGGCGGTGCTGCCGGTGCGGTGCCTATGGCAGACGGTCAAAGAAACGCTTTGAGTGCCCGCATTGCGGGTACGTCGCCCATGCCGATGTGAATGCGGCGTTTAACATTGCTGCAGTGTCGCTGCGAAATGCGTCGGGTGACTGCCAGGCATACCATGAAGAGTCGCATGCCCGCATGGGAAAGAAAGAGCTGCGGCGGCATATACGGGAGCAGATGATAAGCGCCCTGCAACCTCCGTCAGGTACCGACAATACCCGTTGCATAAACCTGCTTGCGGCCCTGGAAGAGGTATAATTTTTTTTGTAAATCCTCACTGAACAACCACGGAGGCATTTTTATCAAAGGGGTTCTTTCGCATGGCTAGCGAGAACAGGTACGGGTAGTTATGTTTGAGGTACTGCATGTATGTCAGCCACTCGATGATGAGGAGATGATACACACGATTGAGATCGCCGGACAGGTGAGCACAGTCTGTAAGGGGCAGGGAGGTAAGGTTCTCCCGTGCTATCATCTCCTCGGCAAGGTGATAGAGTGCCTGCAGGAGGGGGGTGAAACTGTCGTGTTCGATCAGCTGCGGGTTTTCCAGCAAGGTTAAGAGGAATCCCTTCTGACTTTTAAGGAACCGGTGCAGTTCATCCATGGAGATGGAACAACTGTCAATATTGCAGGTGTGGTTTAAAAGAGCCCGGCGGGCTTTTTTAAAATCTGCATCGGACCAGTTGTTGGTTACGATCAATGCGGAACGGATCTCATGAATTGCGGGGTCCTGCTCGCTCATTGTTTTGAGGAGCTTTATTCCCACTTCTGAGAAGAAGATCCCGATGATCATGTTGAGTTTCTCAAGCCGGCTCTTCCGTTCACGGTCATCGATCATGGATTCAATGGAATTGGCTGCAACTCCTACAAAACAGCCCACCCCGGTCATGATGACTATCATGACGAGAACTTTCCCCGCGGGAGTTACCGGGTGAATATCGCCATAGCCAACCGTTGCTATCGTTACGATAAGGAAATAAAGCGCATCGAGGGGCTCAAGGTGCTCAAGGATCATGAGACCAACCATGCCGAAAACAAGGACACAGAGGAGGATGCTCACGTAGACCCGCATCCTGATTGAGAGGGAGAGATCCATCATTCGGTAATCCCTTTTTAAAAATATAAACTGGTGCTTTTTTCGCACGCGGTTTATGGAGCATGTCCAACGAGCCCAACCAATCGTTGGACAGACTCGGAAGAAGAGACAATTTTATAGGAAAAGTATTTCGGATCAGAAGTAATCTTCCAAGATATCCCGTTTGGATAGTACCCGATTTCATCCAGGGGGAGGGCAAGGAAGATGAATATCATGCGAGTCACCCGCAGGGATGCACGTGCAGATATTTGCAACAGGAACAATTCCCCCCTGCATATCTGCCGGACAGACCTCCTGACCGTCCTCCTGCTGCTCCTCATCCTGTGTCCGGCTCAGGTACTGGCCGTTGGAGACCATGTCATCACTGCTCGCGGCGACAGCAATTACCCCCCGTATGAATTTATCGACGCAAACGGGCAGCCCGCAGGATGGAATATCGATCTGTTCAATGCAGTTGCCGAAGCTGAAGGACTGAATGCCAGTATCCGTCTCGGGCCATGGGACGAGGTCCGCAGCGACGTTGAAAACGGGAAGATCGATCTCGCGCTCGGCATGTTTTATTCCCCGGAACGGGCAAAGACCGTGCTCTTTTCAACGCCGCACCTTGTCCAGACGCAGGCACTCTTTGTCAGGAAAGGTTCGGGAATCAAATCGCTCGATGACCTGAACGGCAAAACGATCCTGGTGCAGAACCGGGACATCAGTTTTGATTTCCTTTCCGCAACAGCTAAGGGCTATACCCTTATGCCGGTCACCAACCAGTCTGATGCGCTGATTCTTCTTGACGCCAACCAGGGCGATGCAGCTGTCGTAACCACGCTGGCTGGGGCCTATATCATCCGCACCAGTAAACTCACCAATACCGAGCAGGTCGGCTCCCCCCTTTATACCGATAATTATTGTTTTGCGGTATCTCCGAACAATACCGCCTTGCGGGATACGCTGAACGAGGGTCTTGCCATTGTGAAAAAGTCCGGGAAATACGATCAGCTGTTCCAGAAATGGTTCGGGGCAAGCCCGGTTCCGGCAAGCGATGAATTCATAACAAGGGTTATCCTAGTGCGGGGTGATGAGAATTTTCCGCCGTACGAGTATCTTGACGATGATGGGCAGCCGGCCGGTTTCAGCATCGAAATCTTCCGGGCCGTTGCTGACAGCATGGGGCTCGAATATAACCTGACTCTCGGGCCCTGGAGTGAGGTACGAGAGGATATCGAGTCCGGCCGGATCGATATGGTGACCGATGTGGCCATCACCGGGAAACGGGAAGGGGTGATGGACTTCTCCGCTCCCTACGATACCAAGTCGGCATTCCTCTATGTCAGGAAGGGGTCATTTGTCCGCACGCTCGCCGATCTGGAAGGAAGGCAGGTCCTTGTCGAGAGGGGGGACATCGCGGAGGACTTTTTACGAACCCAGAACCTCACGGCAGAGATTGTCCCCTTCAGTTCCAAGTCAGATGCCATCCTCGCACTTTCCCATGGAACGGGGGATGCAGCTATCCTCCTGAAACACGAAGGGTACCTCCTGACGGACAAATACCATATCACCAATATTGAACCGGCCGGTTCCCCGCTGTATCAGGTAAAAGCCGGTTTTGCCGTCCGGAAAGGCGATACCGCCCTCCTTGCCCGGCTCAACGAAGGACTGGCCGTCATCAAGCAGTCCGGCGAGTACGACAGAATCTACAACAAATGGTTCGGGGCATACGAAGAGCGGTCCTTCTTTGAGCAGATCCTCATCCCCCTTATCTGGATCATCATTCCCGTTCTCATCCTCGTCTGTATCATCGGTGCCTGGAACTGGTCTTTAAAGCGGCAGGTCGCAATCAAGACGGCCGAACTGAAAAAGGAACTCAGTCTCCGTACCAGCTCAGAACAGTCGCTGAAACAATCCGAGCGCCAGCTTGCAGAAATCATCGACTTCCTCCCGGATGCAACCCTTGTCATAGACCGGAGCGGCAAGGTAATCGCGTGGAACCGGGCAATGGAGGAGATGACCGGTGTTCCTGCGGAGCAGATGCTCGGGAAAGGAGACCATGAATATGCCCTCCCGTTCTATGGTATCCGCCGGCCGATCCTGGTTGACCTGGCGCTGATCCCGGATGAACAGATCGAGCGGGATTATTATCATGTCCTCCAGAAGGAGGGTGACATCATCGTTGCTGAAACTGATCTGCCAAGCCCGCAGGGAAAGATTGTTACGCTGTGGGCAAAAGCTACACCGCTGTATAATGAAAAGAGCGAGAAGAACGGGGCAATCGAGTCTATCCGTGATGTGACTGAACGGAAAAAGGCCGAGACTGATCTTAAAAATGCAAAAGACTTTGCAGAAAACCTTATCGAGACCGCCAATGCGATCATTATCGGTCTGGACCGGCAGGGAAACGTCACGATCTTCAATAATGAAGCTGAACGGGTGACCGGGTATTCCCGGGACGAGATGATGAACCGGAACTGGTTTAAGACGGTGGTGCCTGTTGACCATTTCCCGCTTGTCCATGAAGAGTTTAACCGTCTCATGGCGGGCGGACTGCCGAAATATTTTGAAAATCCTCTCCTGACCAAAAACGGTGAGGTGCGGTTCATCTCCTGGAAGAACAATGAGATCCGCGAGCAGGAGCAGGTGGTGGGGACGATCTCGTTTGGGATCGACATTACCGAGAGGAAAATGGCGGAAGATGAACTCAGGGTCCTCTATGCTGATCTGGAGCAGCGTGTAGCAGGTCGCACCGCTGACCTCCGCCGGGCGGAGGAAGCCTACCGGCATGCGAACGAGAAACTCAATCTTTTGAGCTCAATCACCCGGCATGATATCCTCAACCAGCTCATGGTCCTGAAAGGATTCCTGACGCTCTCCGAGCAGAAGATGAGCGACAATTCAGCAGGGGAGTATCTCCAGAAAGCAACCCGTGCTGCCGCAACCATAGAACGGCACATTGTTTTCACACGGCTCTACCAGGATATCGGGATCAAATCCCCCATCTGGCAGAATGTCAGGCAATGTGCTGAGAAACAGGTTGCCGATATTCTGCCTGCATCAGTGACTTTTGTTGCAGATACGGAGGGAATCGGGATCTATGCTGACCCGCTGTTTGAAAAAGTCCTCTACACCCTGATGGACAACAGCACCCGTCATGGCGAACGCGTGACCGAAATCCGGTTATCCTCCCGCGAGGCGGGTTCCGGTGAACTTATCCTTACCTATGAAGATAATGGCGTGGGAATCAGGAACGAGGATAAAGGACGTATCTTCGAACGGGGATTTGGGAAAAATACCGGCTTTGGGTTA
>CAZMCL010000107.1:0-6286 GCA_964564375.1 uncultured Methanoregula sp.
ACTCGGGACTTCCTCCTTACCAAGGAGGCACACTGCCGGGCTGTGTCACATAGGCACGCAGATTTCTACAGGTTTTCATGCTCCCGTGCGATGGAACCACAGACTTGTTTTTCCACCGGGACAGGTTGCCTAACTACGTTGTGAGTACTTCCTATAAAACATTGCGGAGAATTGCTAACCATGCTCCCGTTTTACGGGGAATTTTTTGCCCTGCAGACCCGATTGCCGCAGCCAGCGCATCAGAGTGTTCCGAGCATCCCGATGCTCCGCTCCACACCCTCAAGCGTGGCGACCTCGATTATGGGATCGATACCTGACTTCCTGACAGCCTGCATCACAGCTGAGAAATCAATCGTCCCTTCCCCGACAGCCACATGTGTGTCTGCGGTCCCGTCATTATCATGGAGGTGATAATGTCCGGCAGGGCACTGCAGGAAGTCATCCAGACAATGGTTCTGGTGGGCATGCCCGACATCGAGCGCAAACGGGGTATTGCCGATCAGCGGCAGTTCGGCCGGGGTTTTTAATAAGAAATACGGCCAGTCGCCCATATTTTCGACAAAGAACTCAACGGAATATTCCTGTGCATGGAAGTGGAGTTCGTCAAGCGACAGCCCGAGCTGGCGCTCTGCCTTTTTTCGCTCTTCCTCCCAGGCAAAATAGCCGGGGTGAAGGACAACAGGCGCACCCACCTCTCCTGCGATACGGAAGCATTCTGCCATCACCTCCACGCTTGCCCTGCGAATCGGTTCAAGGAGGCTTGCAAGGTTCGTGCCTCGGCTGGGTGCATGCAGGGAATACTTCATGGTATAACTCGCGAGAATCTCTGCATCTTCGATGTGGTGGAGCCCATCGTCCATCACTTCAACAAAACCGGTCATCTTGCTGAGTGTACCGAGTGCTTCCGAAAGCGGCTGCTTATGGAGACAGAATGTAGAGATACCAAACATCACGTTTGTGTATTCAAGGCCATGGATCAATAAAGGTTACTAAAAAAAGCGGGGGGATTATTTCCGCATGTGGATATCGACCTGCTGGAACGGGATTTCAATCCCCTCTTCGACGAACCGGGCATTGACCCGGCGGTTGATGCAGTCCCTGACCTCATTTGGCGTGTTATAGGCTTTCGACCAGAGCTGGACGATGAACTTTAAGTCAGATGCCCCGAACTCGATGAAGAAGACTGCTGGTTTCGGATCGGAAAGGAGCCAGTCTTCCTTGTCGATGGCGTCGTTTGCAATCTCGGAGAGGATCTTTGTGACCTTATCGATGTCCGTACCGTAGGCAACGGAGACTGGGATCGTCATCTTCAGCTTGGGGTCGGGCATGGAGTAGTTGATGATGACATTGGTGGTGATCATGTTGTTCGGGATGGTTACGATCTGGTATTCTATGGTCCGGAGGCGGGTGCTCCGGGGACCAACCGCAACGACATCCCCGTAATACTCATTGATCTTTACCCGGTCGCCGACCTTGAACGGCTTGTCGACCGTGATGAGCGCCCCGGAGAAGAAGTTGGAGATGATGTCCTGGGCAGCCAGTGCAATGGCGAGGCCAGCTATCCCGGCGCCTGCAAGGAGGGGAGTTATGTCTATCATGAAAGCAGAGAGTATCAGCATCAGTGCGACAAACCAGACAAGGTATTTGATGATGAGTTCGAACAGTTCGACCAGGCGGTCGTCCCAGTCCCCTTCGGAACCTTCAGCCAGCGCACGGCCATAGAAACGGATGATGTCGTGCAGGAAAGAGGATAAGATCCATGCACCGATGATGATCCAGAAACTGGTGATATACCGCGGGTCAGTCACCCAGGATAACTTATCCGGGAAGATGTGAAAGGTCGTGACCGCGATATAGACCGAGAATGCAATGATGGTTATCTGGACCGGAGTCCCGATGGCCTTCATGACGATATCGTCCCAATATGTCTCGGTCTCTTCCGCTTTTGCCTTCAGCCACGCAACGATTCTCCGTGCAATAAGGGCAACCATGATGCCAACAAGGATCAGGGCCGCTGCATACACCTGGTTAAGTTCCATATACGTACTCTTATGTCATTTCGCGATTAATACTTTCGAGACGTTTATGGCGACGGGAAAGGAAATTTCAAAAAAACTTCACGAGCTGGTTGACCGGGACATGACCTTCATGCACATCTGCGGTACGCACGAGGCGGCAATCGCCCGCTCGGGCCTGCGGACCCTGCTTCCGGATCAGCTGAAGATTGTCATGGGGCCCGGGTGCCCGGTCTGCATCACGCCGCAGGGCGAGATCGATGCCGCCCTCGACCTGGCCGCAAAGGACTGCATCATCGCCACCTACGGCGACCTCCTCCATGTCCCGGGATCGCAGGGTACTTTAGAATCCTGCGGCGGCGATGTCCGGATGGTGCAGGGGATCCACAAGGCAATAGAGATTGCAAAGAAGACGGACAAGGAAGTTGTCTTCATATCGGTCGGTTTCGAGACCACCGCCCCCAGCGTTGCCGCGATGCTCCTTACAAAACCCCCGGAGAACTTCTCCATCCTTTCCTGCCACCGCATCGTGCCGCCCGCGATGAAATGGCTGCTTGACCAGGGCGAGGCAAAGCTCCACGGCTTCATGCTCCCGGGCCATGTCTGCGTTATCATGGGCTATGAGGAATATGAGGTCTTCCCGGTCCCGCAGGTCGTTGCCGGGTTTGAGGCCGAGGATATCCTGCTCGGGCTCCTGATGCTCGTCCAGCAGGTGCGGGACGGCACCCACCGTGTTGACAACGCCTACCCGAGGGCGGTCACCCGCGAGGGCAACGTCAAGGCCAGGAAGATCATGAATGAGGTCTTCGAGCCCTCCGATGTCGAGTGGCGGGGTTTCCCCGTCATCCCCGCTTCGGGACTCCGGCTCAAAAAAGAGTTCGAGCAGTACGATGCCCAGAAGAAATTCGATATTGTCTTCAGGCATGTCACCAAGCACTCGGCCTGCAGCTGCGACAAGATCCTCCGGGGCCTTGCCAACCCTTCGGACTGCAAGCTCTTCGGCAAGGTCTGCACCCCAAGGACTCCAGTGGGACCGTGCATGGTGAGCCACGAGGGCGCGTGCAAGATCTGGCACATGTACCAGATGAAGAAGAAGTGAACCCCCGTCAAATCAGGAAGAGAAAATGACCGCACTGGATGGAGAGCCCACACATGGACCGGAAATTCCAGACACAGGAGATCCGGACATCTCCATGGTCTGGAGTCCCGACCCGTATCCGGTTGTCCTTGGCCTGTGCATCCTGGCCTCGATCTACCTGCTACCGGTCTTTCCCGTTCCCTTACCGACAACACGATTCCTTACCCTGTCCGGGGCCATTGCCAATGCACCCGCCGGGTCGTATCTGCCGGGCCCGATGCTGCTCCTGACGTTCTGGCTCGGGTGGGGGGCTGCAATCGGTCTGGTTATATATGGGCTGGTTTCCAAAAAACCGGACCTTTCATTTAAAAAAACATGACGGATTTTCTTGACCTGATTCTCAGTCCGGTTAACGTGAGGTTTATTAGCCTGCATGGCGTTAATTATGTGGTACTATGCAGATTTGTGCAGAGTATGAACGTGCCTCGGTAGGGTAGCGGACATCCTAGAAGCTTCCGGAGCTTTTGACCCGGGTTCAAGTCCCGGCCGGGGCGTATTTCCTTTTTATAACCATATATCTTCTTAACTCGCGTGTTTCTTTTATCGTAAAATATGCCATAATCAAAAATTTCTATCCACTGGCCTTTCCATGAGTTTTGGCTCTGTAGAAATCATTTGGAAATCATTGACGCTCTTGGGGGCATGCAAGTATGCCCCCGCCACTGGGGCATCCCCGCATTGGGCTGGTGACGTATTACCGGTCAAATAAAATAAAGAGATATCCGCGAACCTCAATCCGTTGCATCCCAATGCGCCCCGTCCCCTGACGGGTGACTGGTGGCGCAAGAGGGGGACATCGTGTCACGTGAATAAAGGATTCCTGCAGAGCCTGAGTTTTTTTAACTTAATGAAAATCCCCCCTTCGTCAATCTCCTGGCCGCTTCATAAGTGCCTCACTGGGCAAATCGGCTACATCTATCCTGGTATGGCATGCGTAGCACAAAACACTCCGGGACATTTTGCGTGTGAAATTCATTCTCATCACTGGCCCGGACGCAAACAAAACGAGATCAAAAGGGGCCCCCTTAAAATTATTTGATGATAAGTCAATCGACCAGCTCACGCTAATCTAGAGAGACCCTGCGGAAAAATTTTCATGGGGGGTGCGTAAACAACCGCAAGAGATTTAAAAAAATGCAGGCATCAGATCAGCTGCGCCATGAACAGTGCCACGAACCCGCAACCCGAAAGAGCCAGCACGCCCATGACTGCAAAGTCACGCCGGGCAAATGTCCGCTCCCGCACATGCGTCTTTTTACCGGTCCGGTATCCCCGCATGTCGATGGTGAGCCCGAGCACATTGGAACGGAGCAGCGCGTTCGATACAAGCGGGATAACAATGGGAGCAACGCTCCGGATCTTGCCGACAAATCCTGTGCCGGGATTGAACCCCCTTGCAAGCTGGGCCTCGTGGATACGCTGCCCCTCGATCTGGAGCGTAGGGATGAACCGGAGCGCGATGATGAACATCAGGGTGTAATCGATGGGCAGCCCGGCCCGGTCCATGGTATGGACAAGGTCCCGCGGCTGGGTCGAGATCAGGAAGAGCTGGAACGCGAAGATGAGCACGATGAACCGGAGCGTGAGGATAAAACCGATCATTAGTCCGCCAGTAGTAATCGGGACAAGGCCGCCAATGAATGGCACTCCCTGCGGGACCAGGTATCCCAGGATATCGCCATTTGGCATCGTAATGACCGTGATGAGGATGAAGATGACGCTCATGACGATGATTAGTTTGAGCTGCTGGAGCGATTCAGAGAGAAGTTCTCCGTATGCTGCAAAAACCATCATCGCAAGGACCATGAGCACAAGGAATGCCAGGTTCGTAGAGATGAGGCACATGGCGCTCACGACAATAATAAACGCGATCTTGGTGAACGGGTGGAGCCGGTGCAGGAACGCATCCTTGTGCACATACTGGAGGATCTCGGCCACGCTCACGCACCCCCGGTATCCGAAATGATCCGGCCATTCTCCATCGTGATGATCCGGTCCGCACAATGCACCGCGATGTCCCGGTTATGGGTGATGATGATGATGGTGTGCCCTTTCTTCTGGAGTTTCTTGAGGATATCGATGACCAGGAGAGCCTCGTAACCATCAAGCCCCGTAGTCGGCTCATCGAGGACGATGACATTGGGCTGCATGGCAACAACGCAGGCAATCCCGAGCCGCTGCCGCTCACCCCGCGAGAGCCAGCGCGGGTACAGGGATACCGAGTCAATGAGCCCTGCATCACGGAGTGTTGCATCGATGACCGCATCGCCATCCGCGATGGCGAGGTTCTTCACCCCGTACGCGACCTCTTCTTTTACTGTATCGGCAAAGAACATGTGGTCCGGGTTCTGGAAGACGAGACCGACATCATGGGCAAGGGCCGCAATGCTGTGATCCTTTGTATTCTTCCCGTTTACGATGACCGTGCCGCTTGTCGGGGAAAGGAGCCGGTTGAAGTGCTTTACGAGTGTCGTCTTTCCTGATCCGTTCTCACCAACGATTGCGACAAACTCACCCTTATTTATCGTGAGGCTGATTTCGGACAATGCCTGGACATTCCCATAGCAATGGGTGAGGTCATTGACCGATATGATCGGCTCATTGTCCGTAACTGCACGGACATTCTTCCGGACAGTCGAGAAGTCAGGCAGCACCATGCCCCGGACATGCGCATCCTTTAAGACTTCTTCAGGAACGCCCTGTGCAGTTATCCCGCCGTTCTCCATGACTATGAGCGTATCGACCATATCCCGGAAGTTTTCGAACTTGTGCTCGATTAGCAGGATGGTCTTCCCGTTATCCTTAAGTTTTTTAAGGATCTCCGCTATCCGCCTGGTGGCATGCTCGTCAAGCTCGGAGGTCGGCTCGTCAAGGATCAGAATATCGTTCCCCAGCGCAAGTGTTGCAGCAAGGGCCACGCGCTGCTTCTGCCCACCTGATAAGTTGTGCGGTGCCCGGTCCTTGAGCTCTTCCAGGTACGTTGTCCTCATGATCCGCGCAAGCCGCTCCTCGATAACTGCGGGAGTCAACCCCCGGTATTCCAGCGCGGAGAGGATCTCTTCCTCGACTGTTGTGAAGATCATCTGGGCTTCAGGATCGTCAAAGACTACCCCCACGTTCTGCGCAAGATCAG
>CAZMCL010000108.1:0-6249 GCA_964564375.1 uncultured Methanoregula sp.
AAACTCGCGCACCATCTTTACCGCGCAGAGATCCCCGCACATCGAGCAGGTATCCGTCTCCCCATCCCGCTCATGGATCTTCTTTGCGTGGTCGTCGTAGAGCGCCAGCCGGAACTGGGCGTCCCAGTCCAGCTCGTGCCGAGCCTCTGCCATCTGCACCTCGCGCTCCATCCGCCAGCCCCCGGGCTTCCGGACGGTGTCGCCAACGTGGGCCGCGATCTTTGCCACCCGGGTGCCTTCGATGATATCCGCAACATCGGGGAGGGCGAGGTGCTCGCTTGGCGAGACCATGCAGAGGAAGTCGGCGCCGTTCAGGCAGGCCGTTGCTCCCCCGATAGCTGCCACCACGTGATCGTAGCCCGGCGCAAGGTCAGTGACGAGCGGGCCGAGGAGATAGAGCGGGGCATGGTCGGTGATCTCCTTGATCATCCGCACATTGTAGCCGATCTGGTCGAGCGGCATGTGGCCCGGCCCCTCGATCATCCGCTGGACACCGGCAGCCTGCGCACGCTTCGCAAGCGTCCCGAGCGTCACATACTCCACAGACTTCGCAAGTTTCTCCGCGTCCTGCAGGCAGCCGGGCCGCATCCCGTCCCCGAGGCTGATGGTGACGTCGTATTCCGCGAGGATCTCCAGCAGGTAGTCATATTCAGAATAAAGCGGGTTCTCCTCCTCCCGCTGCATCATCATCGCGCAGTGGAACGAACCGCCCCGGCTCACCACGCCCATCATGCGGGGGTCGGACCGGAGAGCGGCAAGTGCCTGCCGGTTCACACCGCAATGGAGGGTTAAGAAGTCCACCCCCTGCTTGCAGTGCTCCCGGATCACCTTAAAGAGCAGGTCGGAGGTCACGTCGCCGGCGTTACCCGCCCGGCGCACGGCTTCATAGACAGGCACAGTCCCGACCGTGGTATCCAGTTTGAGGATCTTCTTCCGGATCGCAACGAGGTTCCCTCCGGTCGAGAGGTCCATCAACGCATCGGCGCCGTTTGCGAGCGCTGCCTTTGCCTTCTCCACCTCAAGCACCGGGTCGCACCGGGTGCCCGAGGTCCCGATGTTCACGTTCACCTTGACCGTGCATCCCTTCCCGATAGCACAGAGCTGGTGCTTCCGGGCCGGGTTCTTCGGGACAACGATCCTGCCGTCAGAAATCCTGCGGGCCAGACGCTCCGGCTCCATTCCTTCCGCCCGTGCCACGGCACCCAGTTCCCGGGGCAGCCCCTTTTTGCACCTGCGGATGAGCAAATCCATAAGAAACATCTGTTACCGCTCCTTATTATTGTGCATGCAGGTCGAGTGGCTGTATAGCGGCGATCCGTGGGCGAACGCTTATGTGGTGGGAGATATTCTCGTGGATGCCGGGGTTCTGCCCATGGCGGTTGCACCGCACAAGGAGAAGATTGGAACAATTGTCCTCACGCACGGCCATTTCGACCATATCGCGAGGGTGAAGGAGATCGCGCACATGTGCAGGGCGAAGGTCGCCATCCACAAGACCGATGCCCGGGGGCTTGTTGACGATCTCCACAGCCTTGCGATGAACTTCGGTTCCCGCTCTCCGGGCATTCTTCCTGATTTCACCCTCGCCGAAGGGGACACCATCGGGGATTTCCTGGTACTCCACACACCGGGCCACACGCCGGGCTCCATCTGCCTGTATTCCGAGAAGGACCGGGTGCTCATCAGCGGCGATACGGTCTTTGCCGACGGCTACTTCGGGCGCTATGACTTCCCCGGCGGGAGCAGGACCGAGCTTGCCCGGTCGCTCGAGCGGCTCGCGGCTCTCGATGTCGAAGGACTCTATGCCGGCCACGGGGAACCCACGGATGAGAACGGCAGCCGTGCCATCGCAGCGGCACTGGGGCTGATGAAGAGCGGATATGGATAAAGGGATCTACTGCCTCGTCTTCCGGAACCCGGCATGCACGATCAGGATCGGGGCGCTGGGGGAAATCGTGTTCCGGAGAGGCTGGCATATCTACGTGGGCTCGGCGCTCGGGAGCGGGGGGCTTGCCCGGTTACAACGGCACATTGCCCTGTCACTGGAGAAAGACAAGCACCCGAAATGGCACGTGGACTACCTTTCAACTGACAGGAATTTTACCCTGCGATACACGGTCTTTGCCGTGACGCACGAACGGCTGGAATGCCGGCTTGCCGAAATCCTTGGGGGGGAACACGTCCCGGGATTCGGCTGCAGTGACTGCAACTGCCCGTCGCACCTGTTCTATAGAAAGAGCACGCCGCTAAAGGAGATTGCAGGGGTGTTTTCCTCCCTCCAGCTAGAACCACAAACCAAAACTATCAATATCTGTAATGCTGTACCGCTATCCTATGAAGGTTCTTGGGATATCGGGCAGCATGCGCAAGGAGGGGAATACAGCAACCCTGGTAAAGGAGATCCTCAAACACTGCGAAGGCCACGGCATTAAGACGGAATTTATCTCCCTTGCCGGGAAGAAAATCCATCCCTGCCTCGGGTGTGAGAAGTGCAAGGAGAAGAAGTGGTGCGTAATCGAGAATGACGACTGGGGCGAGATAATCGACAAGGTTCTTGACGCCGATGTCCTGATCATCGGCTCCCCCACCTATTATTTCGATGTCTGCGGTCACATCAAGAACTTTATCGACCGCACCTACTCACTCTACCATGACCGGAAACTGGCAGGGAGGAAAGGTGTCGCTGTCGCCGTTCACGCCCACAACGGGGCGACCCGCACAATCCAGACACTCGAGGGGTTCCTCTCAACTCACGAATTCTCCTCGCTGGGCTCGGTGAAGGGGACCGGGTATCACGAGGGGGATATCTTAAAAGACAAGGAAGCGCTCCAGAAAGCGCAGAAGACTGCCGACAAGATCATCCGGCTGGTCAAGTCCAGGCACGGGTAAATTCCCGCTAATCTCCCTTTTTCGCAGTCATCGATTCGATGGTAATCCTGATGACTGCCACATTTTTTACATTCGCATCGGTAAACTCACGGATCCCGGCATGATACTGGCGCCGGATGCAGTTGAGACCATATTTCTTGTCGGCAGGATCGATAAGAATGGCAGCCCGGCCATACCCGATTACACTTCGGTACCGCATCCCCCATGAGCAGGGGCTTTTCCCTTTTGAGATCCCATCGCACAAATCCACCTCAAAACAGCAGCGCGGATTGTTTTTAATAATCGGGATCTTCTTTCCTTCCATGCCAGAGTGGAAGTAGATTGCCCCGTTATCATAGCCAAAACAGACAGGCACGACATAAGGTTCGCCACCCTCGGCAAGGCCTATCCTGCAGACCGAAGCATCACGCAGAATTGCCTCGATTTCAGAAGAATCGTTAATTTTTTGGGTATTTACTACTCATGATATTTCCAGCTTCAGCAGATACCAGAATGAAAGTATCTCTTTACACCAGCTCGTAGAGCGTGGTGCGGCGCCGGAGCGGCCGGCCGACATCCTCAGCCACCCGCTGCATCTCGGCAGGATCGAGATAGTCCGTGTTGGTGGCGCCGGCCCCCTTGGATATGCTCTCCTCAAACATGGTTCCGCCAAGGTCGTTGCCACCGGCGATAAGGCCGAGCTGGGCCATCTTGATGCCCTCTTTTACCCACGAGACCTGGATATTTTTAAAGTTATCAAGAAAAAGACGGGCAATGGCAACCATGAGGAGATCCTCCCTTCCGGTTGCCCCCGCCCGGGCCTTTCCCTGCCGGAAGAGCGGGGTGTTCATGTGGATGAACGAGAGCGGGACAAACTCAGAAAAGCCACCGGTCTCATCCTGGATATCCCTCAAAATGCCAAGGTGTTGTACCTGGTCCTTGTAGGTCTCGCAGTGCCCATACATGATCGTTGCCGTAGTGCGGATCCCAAGACCATGGGCCTCGGTAATGATACGCACCCATTCTTTTGTTGAGACCTTATCCCTGCAGATCTTCTGACGCACTTCATCCACGAGGATCTCTGCTGCTGTCCCGCACATCGAGCCAAGACCTGCCTGCTTCATCAGGTCCATTACCTCGACTGTACTTATGTGGCTTTTCTTTGCCGCATACGCCACTTCCATCGGGTTACATGCATGGAGGTGAACTCCCGGTGCCGCCTCGCATATCCAGCGGTAGACATCGATATAGGACTGCGCGGTAAAATCCGGATGAAGCCCGCTCACCGTGCAGATCTCGGAGACGCCCCGCTCGTGAGCCTGCGCTGCTTTCCTCTGGATCTCTTCCTTGTTATGGAAATAAATCCCTTCGTCGCCGGGCTTTTTTGAGTACCCGCAGAACCCGCAGGCATTGACGCAGAGGTTTGTGACATTGATGTTCTGGTTGCGGACATAGGTGACTGCATCCCCAGCCCGCACCTGGCGCATCTCATCAGCGGCGGCGGCTATCTCCCATACCTGCCGGTCATGGACCGAGAAGAGGGTGACGGCCTCCTTCCCGGTCAGCCGGTGACCAGCCTTTACATCTGAAAGCAGGGTCTTGAGGGAACGGGTCATGGGAGCTCCATCTATTGTCCTGTCCAGTGTAGCGCCCCCAGAAAAGTAAACCTATCGTTCTTTTTGCCGCATAATTCTTATTCCACCACGCCAACCATCTCTACAGGAGCGCTATGAAGACGGTAGAGGTCAAACTGACAAGAAAAGTCGCAGAAGGATTCATCATTCCTCTTGGCCCGGCAAACCTTGTGGCGGTCAGGACCGATGTTGGGATGGTCGGGTGCGGCGCATTTGACGTGGCAGCCCTTGATTCCTTCAGTTATCCCGCTGCAAAAGTCCGTCCATCACTCGGTCCCTTTATTGAGGATATCGATGATCTCATGAAAGGAATTGTCAAGGAAGCGAACCGGGCCGCGATGGGCCGGGGAATCAAGAACGGCATGACCGGCCGGCAGGCGCTGGAACTACTCTGAAATACAAAATATCTTTTTTACACCAGCTCGTACAGCGTTGTCCGCTGCCGGAGCTTCCGCCCGATATCGGTGACGATCCGTTCCATGTCGGCCGGGTCAAGGTAATCCGAGCCGGATGCACCGGCATCCACGGTCACGTCGTCCGTGAACATGGTGCCCGCAAGGTCATTGGCACCTGAGAGGAGGGCGAGCTGGGTCATTTTCAGGCCGACTTTTCCCCACGCTACCTGAATATTGTTGAAATTGTCAAGGAAGAGCCGGGAGACCGCGAGCATCAGGAGGTCCTCCCGGCCCGTAGGCCCCGCCCGGGCAAGGCCCTGCTGGTAGAGCGGGGTGTTGGTGTGGACGAACGGCAGCGTGACAAGCTCGGTAAACCCGCGGGTCTCGTCCTGTATATCCCGCAGGATCCCGAGGTGCTCGATCTGGTCTTCCGCGGTCTCGTACGACCCGTACATGATCGTTGCAGTTGACCGCAGGCCACACCCGTGAGCCTCTTTGATGATCCGGACCCACTCTTCAGTCGGCACCTTGCGGGGGCAGATGATTTCCCGGACAGAATCGACAAGGATCTCCGCCGCGGTTCCCTGGATGGTGCCGAGCCCCTCTTCTTTGAGCCGAAGAAGGATCTCCGGCGTTGTAATGTTACCACGGTTTGCAACGTGGGCAACCTCATCGGGGCTGAACGCGTGGATATGGACGCCGGGAGCAACTTCGTGGATCCAGTGCATCATATCGATATAGGTGTCAAGGGTGAATCCAGGGTGGACGCCGGAGAGCAGGCAGATCTCGGTCACGTTGCGCTCGTATGCAAGCCTCGCCTGTTCCTGTATCCCCGCTTTATCGTGGCAGTAAGCCCCTTCATCGGTGATCTTCCGGCCAAACCCGCAGAAGCCGCAGAGGTTTTTGCAGATATTGGTCACGTGCAGGTTCTGGTTCCGCACATAGGTGACCGTCTCCCCGACCCTTCGCTCCCGCATCTCGTCGGCAGCCGCAAGGATTGCAAGGGTGTCGCGTCCCTGTGTTTTTAAAAGAAGGGTTGCTTCCGGCTCGTTGAGCCGGTGACCTTCCAGCACGTCGGATAGCAGGGTTGAGACGTTTGCCATGGTCACCATCTCACCGTTGTTTCTTTCCGCCCTTCTTCTGCGGTTTTCTTGTCGCTTCTTCTTCTTTCCTGCGGAGGTAGAGCTCGTGGAGTACCATTATGATGATAACAATGACGATGACCGGCCCGATATGGAGGGGGAGAAGGCCAACGTAAGGAACGGTGAAGAGGGCTTTTCCTATCACCCATTCCTTCTCCACGGGTTCAACGGTGCCGACACCAGCGATTGTCAGGTAATCCTGGTCGCTGA
>CAZMCL010000109.1:0-6235 GCA_964564375.1 uncultured Methanoregula sp.
CTCCAGTCACTGACTGACATCTCGTATGCCGTCTTCTGCTTGAAAAAAAAAAGCAGCCGCTTGCGTTTTGTCCAACTCATTGCCGAGCACCCACATGAGTTTGACGAGCGCTACTTCCGGCAGCATGTCGCCGCCTTCGATGACGCCGGCATTGAGGAGGTCACGGCCGGTATCATACACCCTGTCACAGACCCTGCCGTTCATGCACTGCGAGGTCATGACAACGAGCGTCCCGCTCTCAACAAGGCGTTTCAGCGGCGGGATGAGGGTCGTGCTGGTGTGGCCAAGGCCGGTCCCCGCGATCACGAGTCCGTGATATCCCTCGTACGCCTTCAGGAGTTCGGGGGACATGCCCGGGTAGAACTGGATGAGGGCGCAGTGCGGGTCGAGGGTATCGTGGAGTGCGAGCGTCCGGGTGCCGCGCCGGACCGCATCCGGTGCGAGCGTTACTTTCCGCGAGGGATATACTATCTCACCGATCGGGGCAAGCCCTAGGCTCCGGAACGCATCGCGCCGGGACGTGTGCATCTTGCGGACACGGGTTCCGCGGTGGATGGCACAGGTGTCATCGTTTGTTGTTGCATGCATCACAACTGCCACTTCCCCAAGATTACTCGTTGCGGCTGCCGCGGCGCAGACCGCGTTCATGGCATTGTCACTCGATGGCCGGTCGGCAGAACGCTGGGAACCGACAAAAACAATCGGGACCGGGGTATCGACCATGAAGCTGATGGCTGCTGCACTGTAGGCCATTGTGTCCGTGCCGTGTGTCACTATGATGCCCTTTGCTCCACCCTTAATTTCATCATATATTGCCCGGGCAAGGTCCTGCCAGATGGCCGGCGTCATGTTCTCAGAAAGGATCGTGGCAAGCGGGATCGTGCGGTAGTTGGCGATCTCTTTGAGTTCCGGGATCGCGGTCAGGATGTCGCTTGCATTGAACTGGCTCGTGACCGAACCGGTCCGGTAATCGATCCGGCTTGCGATTGTCCCGCCCGTGGAGACGATGGCGAGGTCCGGGAGGTTCTTGTTCTGGACCACGTCGATCTGTTTTGGCGGTTGTGGGGCCGGCCGTTCGGTCAGGCTGCATGATGCAGGAGGCACACCAATATTGTACCCGGAATCGAGCTTGACGACTGCCATGCCGTCGCGTTCCGTAATATACACGCCCTTCCTGCTCATGCCCCGGTAGGCGCACTGGATCCGGTCGCCGGATATGAACTGAGATGTTATGCTACCATCCTCCGGGCATCGGTGATGAGTTTCTCTTTGGATTTTGCCAGCCGGGCAAGCCGCTTGTCGGTGAGATCGGAGTCGGCTTCGAGCTGCTTTTTGCGCCCGGTGATGGCACGCTTCGTTGTTGCCGGTGCCGGTCCCCCGGGGACCTTGCGGAGGGCAATGGAATAGTTCACATCGAGGACCTCGTCGATCTTCGTCTGGGTGAGCCCTTTCTTTTTCAACGAGATCTTTGGCCCGACTTCCTGTGCTGCCGCTTCAAGCGCGGCAAGCGAGAGGCTGCCTTTCTGGACAGCCCTTCCCACAATGTTGTGGGCCGTGCGGAACGGGAGACCATAGGACCGGACCAGGGTGTCGGCCAGTTCTGTGGCAGTCGAGAAACCTTTCCCTGCCTCCTCCTTCATCCTCAACGTATCGAACTCTGCACTGGCAAGCATGTCGGCAAGGAGCCGGAGGCTTACCTTTGTATCGTGTATCCCGCGCCAGATATTCGGCGTGAGTTCCTGCAGGTCGCGGTTGTAACTCATGGGCAGGCCCTTGACTGTCATGAGGGCTGCGGTGAAGGCACCGGCAACCGATGCACTCTTGGCCCGCATGATCTCTGCGATATCCGGGTTCTTCTTCTGGGGCATGATGGATGACGTTGAACAGAAAGCATCGTCAAGGGTGACAAACTTCACAAACGAGGTGGACCAGATGATCAGTTCCTCGCAGAGCCGGCTCGTGGTTGCCATGAGGATTGCGAGATCGGCAAGGGTCTCGAGCGCGAAGTCGCGGGTTGCAACAGCGTCCATCGAGTTTTCCACAAGGCCGTCGAACCCAAGGTGGGTGGCGGTATACTCGCGGCTGATGGGGTAACCGGTGGAGGCGAACGCGGCAGCGCCTAAGGGGGAGAGGTTGACCCGGGTATAGGCATCCTTCAGCCGGTCGAAGTCGCGGGAGAACGCCTGTTCGTACGCGAGGAGGTGGTGGGCGAGCGTTGTGGGCTGGGCGTGCTGCAGGTGGGTGAAACCCGGCATCACGCTTGCCGTGTGCTTTGCGGCAATGGCAAGGAGGACCTGCCGGAGGCTGACGAGTGCTGCCATCTGCTTGAGCAGTTCTTCCCGGAGTTTTATCCGGATGCAGGTTGCGACCTCGTCGTTCCGTGACCTGCCCATGTGCATCCTCCCGCCAATATCTGCGCCGGCAGATTCGATCAGGAGCGACTCGATCCCTGCATGGACATCCTCGAACCGGGTGTCAAATGCTTCATCCGGGATCCCCGCCTCATAGAGCTCCAGGAGTGCAGAGAGGATTTTTTGTGTCACCCTGCGGTCATTGATCTTCTGCTTGTCCAGCATCAGGACATGGGCGATATCAACAAGGATATCCGCATCCGCAATATGGCGGTCTGCCTCCATGGATGAGAGGAACTGCATCATCTCGCCGGACCTATCGCCCGAAAGGCGCCCCAGTCGTACTACATCGGTTCGCATCGTTCACCCCTTATTCGTATATCCGGTTATTATTGGTCATATAGTGATTAAAGCCACGCCTTGCGGGCGGCAAGTTCGATCGCCGTCTGGACCGACTCCTTCGGGATGATGGTTGCCACCGGGATATGGACGAGCTGCTCGATGACGCTCGAGACGATGGGGGCGCAGACGATGGCAACCGCCCCTTCGCGCTCCGCCCGTACCGCGGCAACGATGGCGTCTTCCATCGTATGGACCGGGTATTCCCTCACAGTGATCCGCCTTGCATCCACCTCAGTGGTCCTCTCTTCGATCGTTTCGAGTACCGGGCGGGCAACGATGAGCCCGATGAACTCTCCCTCCTCTGCCCGGTAGAACTGGCGCATTGCCCGGATGATGGCGCGGAGGGTGGAGAGGTTGGGGGACCGCCTTCCGTGGAGGATCTTGTATAATGAGCTCTGGGCGATCCCGCTTACCTCAGAGAGTTCCCGGATGCTCATCCTGAGATCCCGGCGCAACAGGTCGTCCAGGGCGAGTACAAACTCCTCGTCAGATGAGAGCGCGGCGCGCATGAGCCGGTTGATTGGGTCGGTCTGTACCATATAATCGATACAATAAGGTTAATTTTTTAAAAATTTTTCCTTTTTGTGCCAAAAAATGCATGCCTGTGCCCTCCGTAAGTGGACAATAATACACATGTCGTTATACTTTAGTATCATAATTTTCGTACGGTTATCACAAAAATAGACAAAAATTGCCCATATGAGGCACTTTTTTATATCGACCGTGCAACACTGTGTCTATGAAACAGATGAGGATTACGGTAATAGCGCTCCTCGCCATTGCCCTCTTGCTGCTCGCCGCCGGCTGCACCCAGCCGTCAGGAACAACCACGACCACACCGGCTGCTACGGCAGCCCCGACATCCGCCCCGATCAAAGAGCTGGTTATCGGGTACCAGCCCAGCACTCACCAGATGTCCCACATCACCGCCATGGAGAAAGGCTGGTGGGCGGCTGACCTCGCACCCCTTGGAGTGGCGAACGTGAGCGACAAGGTCTTCCCGACCGGCGCTCCCGAAATGGCGGCCATGCTCTCCGGCGACCTTGATGTCGCGTATGTCGGAGCAGCCCCGGTCATGAGTGCCCTCAGCACCGGGCTCGATGCCAAGATCGTTGCCGGTGTCAACACCCAGGGGTCTGACCTTGTTGTCCGGCCTGACCTAGACTACACTGGCCCCGTGAGCCTCAAAGGCTTAAAGATTGCAACCTTCCCGGCTGGCACCATCCAGGACACTGTCCTGCGCGACTGGCTGAAGAAGAATAATATCGATGCCGACAAGGACCTCGAGATCGTGGGCATGGGCCCCGGCGATGCAGTCACGGCAATAACGGCCGGCAAGGTCGATGCTGTATTCCTCCCTGCCCCATCACCCACCACGATCGTGTCGGAAGGTAAGGGCAAGGTCGTGGTCCAGTCCGGCGAAATGTACCCCCACCACACCTGCTGTGTCCTCGTTGTCAGCGGCAAGCTGATCCGCGAACACCCGGAGATTGTCACCCAGATCATCAGGACAAATGAGAAGGCGGTTGCGTTCAACACCCAGAACCTCGACGAAGCTGCTGAGATCTATGCGACAAAGACCGGTGCCGACCTGGATGTTGTCAAGGCATCCCTGCACGAATGGGACGGGGACTGGAACAGCGACCCGAACCTCATCGTCGACCCTGTCCTTGACTACGCAAAGATCCAGTACGAGCTCGGCTACATCAAGACCCCACTCACCAAGGACCAGATCTTCGACCTGAGTTTCTACCAGATGACCTGAATCATCCATTACCAATCCTTTTTTTCCTTGGGGTTCTTACTTATACAAGAGCATTCGCAGGCCGGTCTATAACGGTGCGCTGCGGGCAATAGGGTGAATACTGCCGTGGGTACACAAGTACAGAATAAAAATAAGGACCGGTGGCTGGGTATCCTTGCGCTGGTCATCGCGCTGGTTGTGTGGGAGATCGTTGCCACCTATATCGTCCGGTACCCCTTCATCCTCCCCGCACCAACCGATGTTGCCTCGGCATTTGTCAGCCTCCTCCAGAGCGGCAAGCTCCTGCTCGATATCGAGGCAAGTCTCGTTCACTTTGCCATCGGTCTTCTGGTTGCCCTCATTGTCGGGATCCCGCTCGGGATCCTGATGGGCTGGAACCGCCGGTTCGATGCCTTCCTTGACCCGCTAATCGAGCTCCTCCGACCGATCCCGCCGCTCGCATGGATCCCGTTTGCGATCATCTGGTTTGGTCTTACGGCATGGTCGGCGGGTTTCGTGATCTTTATCGGGGCGGTCTTCCCGATCATCCTCAATACCTACAGCGGGTTCCGCGGCGTGCCCCGGATCTTTGTCGAGGCGGCAAAAATGCTGGGGTGCACGAAGAGCCGGGACCTGATCCGGTACATCGCGTTCCCCGCAGCGCTCCCGTCCGTTGCCGCAGGGATCCGGATTGCCACCGGGGTTGGCTGGATGTGCCTCGTTGCTGCCGAACTCTTCGGGGTCTCGAACTATGGCCTTGGCCAGAAACTCTGGTTTTACTACAACCTCCACCAGATGGACGCCGTCGTGGTTTACATGATCATCCTCGGGCTCATCGGCCTTGCGTTTGACATGATCTTCCGGTACTGGATCGACCGGCACTTCCTGAAGTGGCGTACCGGGGAGGTGGCGTAACCATGGGAAACCTTGAGATCCGCGACCTGAACCAGTCGTTTGAGAAGGACGATGGCAGCCGGCTTGTTGTTCTCGACCACATCTCGTTTGACGTCAAGGACGAGGAGTTCGTCTGCATCCTCGGCTCGTCGGGCTGCGGTAAGACCACGCTGCTCCGCCTGATTGCCGGACTGGACACGGCGGGGTCCGGTTCGATCGTCCTTGACGGTGAGGAGATGAACGGCCCCAGCCCGAAAGTCGGGATGGTCTTCCAGGAGTATTCCCTCTTCCCGTGGCGGACGGTCATCGACAACATTGCGTTCGGTCTTGAGATGAAAGGGATGAAAAAAGAGGAGCGCTACCGGATCGCCGGGCAGTACCTCGACTTAGTCAATCTCTCCCAGTTCCGCGACAGTTACCCATCTGAGCTCTCGGGCGGGATGCGGCAGCGGGTGGCGGTTGCCCGGGCGCTGGCGCTCGACCCGGCTGTCCTTCTGATGGATGAGCCATTCGGGGCGCTCGACGCGCAGACGCGCAACATGCTCCAGAAGGAGCTCCTCGAGATCCAGGACGCGACCAAAAAGATGATCGTCTTTATCACCCACAGCGTGGACGAGGCGGTTTTCCTCTCGGACCGGATCATTGTCCTGACCCCGCGCCCGGGCCGGATCTGCCGGACGTTTGCCATCAACCTCCCGCGCCCCCGCGAAAGGACCAGCGTGGATTTCGCCAATGTCCGGCGCGAGGTACTGGACCTTATAAACCAGAACTGCTCAATCCAGTAAGGTTTAATAGGCTCCGTATCCATTTTATTAAAGCAGTTTAGAGAAGCGTACCGGTATCA
>CAZMCL010000110.1:0-6146 GCA_964564375.1 uncultured Methanoregula sp.
CCTGGCACCCCGGACAGGTCGTGTGCGGGGATTGCATGCGTGATGTCATTGTTGCTCCGGTATTGACTGGTTTATTTTTTATTCATATCTTCGATGACTACAAACAGTTTGTGGTATGAGAAAATGATTGTTCCTAGTATTGATCGGGGCGCCTGATAAGAGTATCACTACGCGCAATCTTCCCCGATAAAAGTGTTGTGGAAGAAGGAAATTTCTAGTCCGCGGCAGGTTCGGCCTGCTCCATCACGAGTGAACCAAAGACCACCTTCTCGAGCACCTGCGCAACGTACTTGATGTGCATAGCTTTCTCAAGATCCTCGTTCCGGTGGATATCGGCCCAGAGCTGGAGGCGCATTAAGGAGAAGCGGAAACGGTCAAGACTGTCATCGTCCATATTCATCGCTTCACGGTAGATCGGCTCCAGAAGGTCGGGAAAGGAGAGCGGGTTCTCGAGTGCGGCTATTATCCCCGGGTAAATCGGAAGGGGCTTCTCACGGCCGGTGAGAATCCGCTCGTAGTCCATGCTGTTATCCCTCGATAACTTTGATGAGTTCTTCCATGACCGCATCCACGCTCTTCCACGTAGGGCTGTCGCCGCGCCGGATAATGAATGGCCGGCCCTCATCGCCGGCTTTGCGCATCTCGATATCGAGCGGGATCTCGCCAAGGAACGGGACATTGAGTTCGGTTGCGATCTTACTGCCACCACCTTTCCCAAAGAGATCGATCTGCTCACCGCAGTGCGGGCAGAGCATCCCGCTCATGTTCTCGATAATCCCGATGACCGGCAGGCCGAGCTTCTCGATGAACTTGACCGATTTCCGGGCATCAAGCGTTGCCACGTCCTGCGGGGTGGTGACAATGACGGCTCCACGGACATTGGGGGCAAGCTGGGCGATCGTGAGTGCCTCGTCACCGGTTCCCGGGGGGAGGTCAACAACAAGGAAATCGAGAGAATCCCAGTTGACATCCGCAAGGAACTGCTGGATTGCGGCCATCTTCATCGGTCCGCGCCAGATAACGGGGGTGCTGGTGTCCTGCAGCAGGAATGCCATTGAGATGACCGAGAGGTTGCCGGTGACATGGACCGGCTCGATCTTGTTATCCATCATCGCCAGCTTGTGATCCTCGATACCCAGCATCTTGGGCACGTTAGGGCCGTGCATGTCAAGGTCAAGGAGCCCCACCTTCCTGCCGTGTGCCGCAAGGGCATATGCGAGGTTGACGGAAACAGTCGACTTGCCCACTCCGCCTTTCCCGGAGAGGACCATGATGACATGCTTCACGTCGATATCAACCTTGGGCGGCAGGCCCGCCTTTTCCTTCTGTGATGACGTGCAGGTGGAGGCAGTGGCGCAGGAAGCGCAGTTGTTATCGCAATTTTCATCTGCTTTTTTGTCTGAGGTATTGGTCGTTACCATGATATCCCTTCGAAAATTTTGTATCGTGTACTCGTACCTGTTATCCCGCCAAGACAATAAAGATGTGGAAAAACACCCCTACTGAGATCGAAAAGACATGCGGATGCAGATTTGGTTTGTATCCTTTAGACGAGGAGTGTTTACCGGATGCGTTTCTATTCCGGGGATCGCCAGGCATATTTAAAAAAGAGCGTTCGGCAGCTGGCCGTAACCTGCCGGGGCAGATTACCTGATCCTGTGGGGGCGGGGAAATGCACCAGTACTTTCTGCTCACCGCGGTTTTCTCTTTTGGGGTGCGGAATGGATTAATACAACTTCTGCATAATATCGCGTACCTGGAGATTGCAGAGTATGGAGGGTCTTGCAGTTAGTGTTGACTTTATGGATTTCCCCCCGGCACATACCTGCGACGGGGGCAACATATCACCGATTATCACGATCAAGGGGCTTGAGGCAAGTTCTCTTGCTGTCATGGTCTTCAACCCCTCGATGCGGGGCGTTTTTTCCTACTGTGCGTGGCTCATCTGGGACATGCCGGCCGTGAAGGAGATCCCTGCGGGCATACCTCACGGCAAAATCGTCACCAGCCCCATCTCGGCCGTCCAGGGCCTCAACGATGCCGGGGAGATTGGGTACACCGGACCCTGCCCCCTGCCGGGCCAGATGCACCGCTACCTCTTCCGTGTCTGGGGCCTTGACGATTTTCTCGAGATTCCCGGGGGGTCAAACAAGAACGTGCTCAAAGGGGCAATGCACGACCATATCGTCCAGTACGGCGAGACCGAGGCGGTGGCGGCCCGGCAGGTTGCATAACCTCCCATGTCTCCCGGGCAGGAAGCCGGTTCCATCACGCTTAATATCCCGTGGTAACAGATTCACCGGTACAATGCCCCGTCCCAAAAAGACCCGGCGCCCCTTGAGCCCGGCGATCGATTCTGCAATTCGCATCATGAACGATAAACGCGAGGCGCAGTTCTCCCCGCTTGCCACCATCAGTGCCGACGCCGTCCGGCGCCACAACCGGAAAGCGGAGGATATTCGCACGCCATACTCCCGCGATGCGGACCGGATTATCCATACCCGCGCCTATACCCGGTATATCGACAAGACCCAGGTATTCTACCTTGTTGAAAACGACCATATAACCCACCGCGTCATCCATGTCCAGCTCGTCTCCAAGATCGCGCGCACCATAGGCCGGTGCCTCCGGCTCAACGAAGACTTAATCGAAGCGATAGCACTCGGCCACGACATCGGCCACACCCCCTACGGGCATTTTGGCGAGACCTGCCTTTCAGAACTCTGCGAGAGCCATTGTATCGGGAAGTTCTTCCATAATGTCCAGAGCGTACGCTTCCTCGACCAGATCGAGGACTGCGATCTCACCATGCAGGTGCTCGACGGGATACTCTGCCACAACGGGGAAGCTGATGATGTGAAGATCGCCCCTCATCCCTGTGCCGGCTGGGCGGCGTTTGATAAGAAGGTGCAGGACACAACCGATGGAATGAGACCAGGATCGCCCATGACCCTCGAAGGCTGTGTGGTCAAATTCGCCGATACCATCGCCTATATTGGCAGGGATCTGCAGGACGCACGGGAGGTCGGGCTGATTGCGGACGATACAAGGATTCCGGCTGTCTGCCGGGAGGTCCTTGGCGAGAACAACCGGGAGATCATCAATACCCTCATCTTCGATCTCCTTGAGAACAGCGATACGGAGGAGGAGGGATATATCTCATACAGCCGGACCGTGGAGAAAGCCCTTATAACCCTCCGATCGTTCTCGCGCCAGTACATCTACGACAATCCGGCTCTCTGTTCCGAACGGGAGAAGATCCGGGCAATGTACGCCACCATCTTCCAGGAGTGCCTCGATGACCTTGCACAGGAACGGCGGCATGCCCGGATCTATACCGATTTCATCGGGTCGGGTTATGTCAGCCCGGGATATCTTGGATCAGCAACACCCGCAGAGCTTGCCCGGGACTTTATCGCCGGCATGACCGACCGGTACTTTGCCCGGCGCTTTGAAGAGTGCGTCATCCCGCGGCGTATCGAAGGCAGATTCTGACCGCCCGCTGATGGGATCAGTCGTACTTGCCTTTCGGGTGGGTCCAGCCGGTGAACCCGCAGTAGATACAACCCACTCCCTCGCAGTGGCGGCAGGGTGTTTTGGGTGCGGCTACAAGAACAATTCCGGTCTTGTTACAATAGGTGCACCCGTATCCTTCGCAATGCCCGCAGGGTGCTGGTTCCCATTCATTCTCTTCGCTGCTCAGGGTAAGACCACCCCGACGGTTCCATGTAAAAATGAGGGACGGGCCAAAATCATTCATCATCCTCGTCAAGATACCCGCGCAGGGCATCGAGAAGTGCGGCTGCAGACGGGTAGCGCTTTGCCGGGTCTTTCTCAAGGCACCTGAGGATGATCTTCTCAACAGCCTGTGCATCGGGATTGTACTCTGAAGGCGGAATGGGACTGTCCCGCAGGATGGCATTGCCCACCTCAACAATACTCTCGCCCCCGAAGGGGATTGAACCGGTCACCAGTTCGTAAAAGACCACGCCGAGCTGGTAGATATCCGTACGCTCGTCCGTCCGGCCGAACTCCGAGGGCGACACCTGCTCGGGCGCCGCATAGGAAAGCGAGAAGCCGGCAACGCTTGACTTTTTCACTTCAGCGGCAAGCACCTTGCTCATCCCCCAATCGGTGATCTTTGGCACAAGTTCCCCGGTCAGGAGGATATTGTGGGGCTTGATGTCCCGGTGGATGAAACCGTGCTCATGGGCATACCGGAGCCCATCCACGACGAGGGTGATGAGGTGGACCGCCTTCCAGACCGGCAGGGGCTTTTCAAGCGCCTCCAGCGACCCGGGCACAAACTCCATCTCCACATACGGGACGGGAAGAATATTGACCGCAGTGACCTCGACAATATTTTCATGGCGGAGGGTCTCCCACGCGGCGATCTCGTTGAGGAAGCACTTGCCCGTCACCTCATCGAAACTGATCGGGATCTTGACGGCGACTTTCGTGCCGTCGGTCTTACGGATTGCCGAGAAGACCCATGCGATCCCGCCTCGCCCGACAAACGTGATCTCCGTATACTTGTTCTCCAGTTCCCGCGGGAAGTAGTTCTTCTGGTCCGTAACAGAGGGTTTTGGTTCGGTATCCTGCGTGTCGGAAAGCACTGTCTTCAACGAGGGGATCGTCACGAGCGACCGGGTCTTCTCAACCGCACTTTTCAGCGCCGAGGCTGCCTTGGTCACGACATGCGGTCCCGGTTCGTATGCGTCAGCCACATCTTCGGCCGGTTCATTTTCAGGTTCAGGAACCCTGCGCCGCTTCCGGATATAATATACCCCGCCGCCAAGGGCAATAATTGTTAAAAGAATGATGAGCCCGATTGCCAGCGGCGATATATTCTGGAGGCTGGGGACAGGGGCCGGACCTGTAGTTGAAAGGGTGCCCTGGGTCTGCACCGCTGAGGGCGCGGTCGTTGGTACCGGTTGCGTGAGAGACGCGTTCACAGCACCTGGATCCGCAGGGGTAACCTTGGAATAGTACTCTTTTGGGTCCATTAAGGGAAACGCATCAACGATGTTCTGGTCCGATTCCCGGGTCGCCTTCCAGTTCGCCCCGATGCTGACGGAATACGTGGTGTCCCCGATACCGTCCCCGTTGACATCCAAACCCCGGTAATCGCTCCAGTAATTGCCCATCCGGCTCTTATGGTTCTTCCCAAGATAAGTGAACGTATAAGGGAGCGGTGAGCTGAAGACCGATGTCGCACTCCGGGAGTTCACATTCTGGGCATTCTGGAAATTATTCCGGGCAATGATATTTGAAAGGGAATACTCATCAAGGCTTATCCCGACCGTGTTTTTTACCACCGCGTTATTCTCAATAAGGTTGCCGGTCGAATGCTCAAGGACAAGCCCGGTGTTCTCGTTCGATTCAATCTCATTTGCCCGGATCACATTTTTTGCAGAAGAGACAAGGATAATCCCGATCCCGTTTTTGCGGACACTGTTCTTCTGGATTGTGTTGTTGTTGGACGTGACCCGGATCCCACTGGTCTGAACGCTGTTCTGGATCGAGAAACCCTCTACCGTACAACCGTCAGCCAGAACCACTACCGCGGGGTCCCGGTTGTTGGGGCTGATGACCGGCGCCCCCGCCCCGGTGTCCAACCCGATGAGGGTAATACTCTTGGTGAGCCGGACATTTTCAAGGTAGACCCCGCTCTGGACAATAATGGTCTCGCCTGATGCCGACCAGTCAACCGCGTCCTGGATGCTGACAAACTCGGCACCGGATGGTGCCACGATGCGCTCCGCTGCTGCACCCATGGGAAGAACAAGGATGCACAGGAAACATAAAATGAGCATCCATACGTGCGAACTGCGGGACGTTGGCATCATAAAGTCCGTTTGTTAATCCAGAATTTGTTCTTTTAATACATAAGGAGGTTTATTTGGGGAATTGCTCCCGGTGATTTAGCTTTTCGCAGGAAGGACCATGAGGAGTTTTACCCCGGAGACCCCTTTTGCCAGCTCAATGAGATCGCCATCCTGAAGGGCAACCGGGACAGATTTCTCAAGCCTCTTGTTATTGACCTGTGTCCCGCCCGTGCTCCCGCAGTCCTCGATAAACCAGCTGTCATTCTTGTGCAGGAACCGGCCGTGGGGTTTTGAGACGCGGGTGACTGCCGTGTAGCC
>CAZMCL010000111.1:0-6114 GCA_964564375.1 uncultured Methanoregula sp.
GAGTGGGATATTGTTCCCGTCGCAGGAGATATCCTCAAGCATCGGGTCTTTCATGAGGGGATCGATCCGTGACCAGCCGATGAAATTCCGGATGAGGAAGTACTGGAGCTTGAACATCGTCGTGGGTTCAAGGGTAAGTCCATAGTCATCAATCAGGCGCTGCATCTTCTCTAAGAGGATCGCCTTCCGGTCTTTCCTTATCTCGTCGCTTGTCAGGATGAGAACATCCCGAAGATCCTCGTGGAGACGCTCGAGCAGCTCATATTCGAAATCCGAGAGGGCGGGCTCGAACAGCAGGTACTCTTTCTGGTTGGTACGCTTGTTGTGGGCGATCAGGATTAGCGAACGCCCCTTCTCAACCCAGTACTGGTCCAGCTGCTCGTATTCATCAGGAATTACTGCTTCGATAAGGCTGCCGTGGCGTTCGAAGTCATATTCCTCGATTGCGGAGGACGCTTTTCCTTTCAGGAGACTGAAGTAATGGCGGTAGGAGGCATCCGGTTTCTTTGCCACGGGCTTTTGAGCCGGGGGGGTGACTGCGGGCGGAGCTGGAGCTGGTTCAAGAGGTTCCGGCAGCATTTCCGGCGGGCTTTCCGGCACAGGTTCTTCCAACGGCAGGGTTGGGGATTCGCTGGTGGCGGGAGCCTCCTGATGTGTCTCCTCCGGCTTTCCGTCAGGCTCGTCTTTCTTAACGGATTTGAAGAAATCCCGAATCTGCATGTATCTCCTGCCCATCCTCCGGTTTATACCGGATATTCCCGGATTATAATTCGGGCAACCATTCTATATAAGTATGGGTCATTGCAGGGGGGTGCGTGCCCTGTTTGGGAATTTATTTGCATTTTTTTAATTTTTCCTGTGCCGCAGGACAGATATCTTTATCAATCACTCCATGCGAGTCTCTTGTGCGAATACAACCTTAGTCTATACGTAATGAGGCGTTCAGATGCCAGAGACACAATTACTAAAAATGCCCACCGGGATCGCCTCGCTCGATCCCATCCTTGACGGGGGCGTCCCGCAGGGTTCGGTGATATTGCTGCTTGGCGATCTCGGGGCAGGCAACTACGAGTTTGTTTTCAGTTCGATCGTTAATAACCTGGGCATGATGGCCGGAAATGCTCCGGAAAATGTCGTTGTTCCAACAGAGATCCGCTATATCACCTTCACCCGGATTAAGGAAGATGTCCGGCAGGAGATGATCAGTTCTGTGCATATGGATGACCTCGAAAAACTGGTGAACATGATCCAGTTTGACGACCTGTCCGAACTCTATTTTGACCGCAGCGTTGTTCCGGATGACTGGTACAGCCACAGCGACATCTTCACGCGCCTCCAGAAGCGGTCCGGTCACGAGAATATTCTTGTCCAGCTGGCAAACGTCATCAACAATACAAAACCGGGTGGACTTGTTATCCTGGACTCTGTAACGGATATTGCTACCCAGTCAATGATACCGGGGTCCTGGGAGAATATGACCGGGTTCATGCGGGGGCTGCAGCGGATCTCCAAACAGCGGGGAATCACCTGTTACCTCCTGCTCAGCCAGGGCATCATCGATTCCTCAAAGGAGAAAGAGCTGGGAGAGATTGCCGATGCCGTCATGCTCTTCAAATGGGAGGAGAGCACGGGTGCCCGCCGGCACCGGGTGATGTATTTTGAGAAGTTCCGGGGCGTCATGCCCCAGCTGGAAGAGCGGGATCTCGTGAAGTTTGCCGTCCGGATCTCGAAAGCCGGCGGCTTTGAAGTGAGCAACATCCGGGTGGTCATATGAACGGCAAGCGGGTCAATGTCGGCATCGTAGGGCTTGACGATATGCTCGGCGGCGGTCTCATTCCGGAGAGTATCTGTGCGGTTATCGGGACCTATGGTACCGGCAAGACGACATTCTCCCTCGAATTCGTCTGGGACGGGTTGAAGAAAGATGAGAAGGTCATCTACATCAGTCTCGAGGAGCGGGAGGAGCGCATTATCGAGTACATGCGGCTGAAGGGCTGGGATGTTGCGCCGTTCCTGAACAAGGCGCTGTATGTTATCAAGCTCGATCCCACGGACTTCAACCTTGCCAACAACCGGATTAAGAACGAGCTGCCCAAACTTATCGAGGAGGTGGGGGCAACACGGGTGGTCATCGATCCCATATCCCTGTTCGAGGATCTCTTCTCGACAGACTCCGAACGGCGCCGGGAAATGTTCCATTTCATTGAGGGGCTTCGGGACAAGAAGTGCACCATCATGATGACGTCCGAGACGGACAAGGACAATGTCTTCTCGAGCCGGCACGGGCTCATCGAGTACCTCTCGGACACGGTCATCCTGCTCCGGTACGTCCGGCCTTCTGACCTGACCGATGTCCACCTCGCCCTTGAGGTGGTCAAGATGCGGATGTCCTCCCACTCGCGGGAGATCAAGCCCTACGAGATCCAGCAGGACCAGGTGATGGTGTACTCGGAAGCGAACGTGTTTTAAAAACGGCCAGGCCCTCCATTTTTTGGTGGGTTTCGGATCCTCTTTTGATCAGGAAAACCGGACGGTGATTGATCCGGATCGGGTTTTTGATCGCGATCGGGATCCGATTGGAAAATGATAATCGCAGATCGATTTTGAGATCAAAAACGCTGATCGTTTTTCACATGAAAATCGGATCCTGATTATTTGTCCCGTATGTACTTGCGGTCCAGAAATTGTTTTTCGATCGCGATCCGATTGGAAAATGAAAATCATGGATCGATTTTGCCGGAAAAATCGCGATCCGATTTGCAGATCAAAAACAGATTGTGATTGATCCGGATCAGGTTTTTGATCGCGATCAGGATCGCTATTGCAAAATAATAATTGAAAGTCGATTGAAAATGCTGGATACTGCAACCCGGTTCCCGCACGCGGGGATAACAATGCCCACCGTTTTTTTGTTCGGGATCCGGGGTTTTTTAATTCAGAGAGTAATCCCCAGAATATTGAGCAGGACGAGGATCAGGACGCCGGGGAGCCCGCCGATAGCGCAGATAAGTACAGTGGCGAGGTCATAGCCGAGGTCCGGTTTTCCCATCCACTGCATAATACCGAGTGCATTGATCAGGAACAGGCAGATGATGCCGAGTACTGCGTTCACGACAAGAACCGATACCCGTTTGACGAGGTACCAGACGATTGCCACGATCGCCACGACAAGAATAATTGCAACTAGAACGTCACTCATTGTAACCTATTTACCAATGATACGCTGGTTATTTATCTTTACGGACGGGAGGATGAGGGATCCGAGAGTCCGTGTATCCCTGCCCAAACCCGCAATGGCATGGTGAAGGTCAAAGACATTACCGGAGAGCATGGCGCTCCGGACGGGTTCCTGGTACTCCCCGCCTTCCATAAAGAAAGCATTGGAGAGTTCTACCGAGAACTCGCCGCTTAAGGGATTCGCCGTATGGGCCCCGACGACATTATGGATATAGATGACCTTCTCGTCATCTACGGTGCTCTGCTCACCGTCAATCACGAAGTTATGGTGGCCGATCCCCGGCAGGCCGCCATACCCGCCGCGGATTGCACTTGCGGTACTCTCCTTCCCGTACCGGTAGGCAGTCTTGAGGTCATAGGCAAATGCCTTGAGAATCCCGTTCTCAATGAAATCAATCCGCCGGGTCGGCATGCCCTCCGCATCCCACCGGGTACTCCCGCTTGCCCCTGGAAGATGGGGATCGTCATACATGGAGACCCCTTCGCAGGTTACACGTTCCCCAAGCATCCCGGCAAATTTCGAGCGGCCGGCTTGGACGCTCCGCCCGTTCAGGGCAGGTACAAAGACGTTTCCGAGGAGTTCAGCCCACGCAAGCGGGGAGAGCAGGAGATCATAGGAACCGGTCGGGATGTTCGTTCCCTTCGCGGATTCGCTTGCAAAGAATGTTGCCCGTTCTCCTACATGGACCGGATCAATCCGGGAAAGCGCCCATGAACTGTCAAATTCGTAGCCGGTAGACTGGCCCCGGATCGCTTCTAAGGATACCGAGACGCCGGTATGCTGATCGCTGTACCGTATCCCGTGACTGTTGGCGAGAAGAACGCGGGCGGAAGAGAGCCCGGCCGAACCGGAGGTAACCTCCGCATCGTGTTCCATTGCCCCGGATAACATCGTCTCCAGCAGTTCGCGGGCAGCTGCCGGCTCTACGGCAAGATCAGGATCGAAAGCCAGCGGAGTTATGAGGAGGCCTGCCGGGCCGGGCAGTCCCTCCCAGTCCTGGGGGGTTGCGAGTTTTCCGCTGGCAATGGCGGCTTTCAGGCAGTCCTGCCACTGTTCCGGGTTATTGGTGCTCGATGATCCGATCTGTCCCTTATGGATTGTGCGGATGCCAAGCCCGCAATCGCGGGAGGTTGTTGCAAGGCTCACCTTCTTTGTTTTTAGTTCGGCCGAGACACTCTCTCCTTCTACAAAGAATACTTCGACTTCGTCAACACTCTTCTCTGCCTCCCGGATCAGGTCCTCAATCCACGCCACTGCCACCCACCACCGCATCGCATAAGAGAATAAACGGAGCCCCGTCACTCACCGGCACGCTCTGACCGCCTTTCCCGCAATACCCCGGGCTCATCTTCCGCTCGTTCCCGCACAGGGATATACCATGCAGGGTTGAGAGGATATCTCCCGAGAGGGAGACGTCCCGTACCATCTTCGTGCACTCACCATTCTTTACAAGATAACCGTACTCGGCATTGAACTGGAAAACCCCCCGGCCCGGATCCACCTGCCCGCCGCGGGAGCCTTTTAAGAAAATCCCGTTTTTACATTCGGCAAAGATCTCCGCTTCCGTTGCATCGCCCTCTTCGATGAAGGTGTTGCTCATCCGGACGAGCGGGGGTTCGCCGGGCATTGCCCGGGCATGACCGGCACAACCGTTCCCCACCGAAGCGAGGGACTCGCGGCTGTGCAGGAAGGCGTTGATGACCCCTTTTTTGATAATTTCCGTCCGTTTCACGGCAATGCCTTCGGCATCGACCGGGTCGAACCCGAACTCGGGGAGTGTGGGGTCGTCCACAATGCTGAGGTTGTCGTTGCCGATCCGCTCCCCGGTCCTGCCTTTCAGGACCGAGTTGCCTTCGTGGATCAGGTCTCCCTCGCTGGCATGCCCGACCGCCTCATGAGCAAAGACCCCCGCAAGTTCCGGGTCAAGGACAGCCTGCATCTTCCCGCCTTTGGGAATGACTGCATCAAGGAGGGAAACCGCGATCTCAGCGGCTTTCCTGCCAACCTCCTGCTGGTGGCGGAGGTTGAACCCGTGGATGGAGTGCTCCCGCTCATATCCCATCTGGACATTGCCGTTCCTGGAGGCAACGGCGAGCACATTGAACCCGGACCTGTCCATCCGGTACTCGTATTCGTTCCCGGAACTGTCGGAGAACCGGACGTGCTCGTCCTTCTCGATATAGTTTGCCCGGCGGTTGATAATCCCCTCGCGGACCGCGCTCTTCTCAATCTCTGCAAGGAGACGGGATTTCTCAACGATATCCACATCGCGGGGGTCCTCTTTCAGGGGGGGGACGGGCAGGATGCCCCGCGGTGCATCCCCGAGTACCACGTTCTCGTCAGTGATTGTAGCCAGACGGGCTGCCTGTTCGAGAAGTTCGTCAAATTTTTTCCCGTTGCAGGGGGTGTAATTGTCGATCTGGATTACGCCCCAGCCGGATTTTACCAGTACCCGCAGGACAGCCTTGTTGAAAAATGAGGTTCCGGCGGATTCTACTACGCCGTTATCGATATCAATGTGGGTGACTGCTCCGGTCACCTGCCGCAGATCGTAATAGGAGATACCGTGCATCGCTATTCAGGCTGTTGTCTGGTTGATCGGTGGAACTTCAATCATCATGTCGGTTGACCGTATCGCCATCTTCCTGAGCTTGGTGAGGAAACCCTCAGTGTTCTCGGGAACAAGCGCTATCTTCAGGACATCTTCAATATTGTCAACCGGTATGATGGTTACCATTGGTTTGTACCGTTCCTCTATGAGGACATCTCCCACGTTCATACGGGGGATGAGGACGGTCTTGATGCCGGCTTTTGCCGCTGCTTCAATCTTGTAGGTGACGCCACCGACAGGGAGGACATCCCCGCGGACCGAGAGC
>CAZMCL010000112.1:0-6010 GCA_964564375.1 uncultured Methanoregula sp.
ATCGAGCAGTGCTATATCGAGGTCAAGGAGCGCGAGAAACTCGACGTGCTCTGCCGGCTCATCGGTCTCGAGGACCCCCAGCTCGCCATCATCTTCTGCAACACCAAGCGCAGGGCTGAAGAACTCTCCGGCAAGGTACGCGCACGCGGGTACCGGGCCGACGAGCTGCACGGCGACATGAAACAGTCCCAGCGTGACCGCGTCATGGGCGGGTTCCGGAAAGGGACCATCGACATCCTCATTGCAACCGATGTTGCTGCCCGCGGGATTGACGTGGACGATGTCGACATCGTCATCAACTTCGATGTCCCGCAGGACGTGGAGTATTACGTCCACCGTATCGGCAGGACGGGCAGGGCAGGCAAGAGTGGCAAGGCGGTCACTTTCGTCTCGCCCCGGGACTTCACCAAGCTCCACGAGATCCAGAAGTATGCCAAAGTCCAGATCGCCCGGATGCCCGCCCCATCCCAGAGCGATGTGGCCGAGACCCGGATCCGGGCCATGCTCGAGAAAGTGAGGGAGGCAGTAAAAGCCGGTGGCCTTGAGCCCTATATCCGGATCATCGAGGAGGAGAGCGAAGATGAGGTCTCCCCCATCGAGATCGCAGCAGCCCTCATGAAAGTCCAGATGGAAATTGGCACGAGCGGACAGGACGACAAGAAGAGACAACGCGACGAGATCGACTTTGCCGATACCGGTGCAGAAGTCGGCATGGTCCGTTTCTTCCTTGCCGTAGGCCGGATTCACAAGGTTGCACCCAAGGATATTGTCGGGGCCATTGCCGGCGAAACCGGCATTCCCGGCAAAGCCATCGGCGCCATCCGCATCCTCGACTCCTACTCCTTTGTGGAGGTGCCAAAAGAGCACGCCACCGATGTCTATGCAATCATGAAGGAGCGGACGATCCGGAACCAGCCCACGGGCATCGAACCGGCTGCCGGCGGCAACAAGCCGAATCGCCGGTAATTTTTTTTGCTTTTTTTCATTTGAGAGGCCGTTTTTTGATACGATACCCCCATCTTGCGCCACGTTATTCCCCATGGAAGACGGGGCGGTGTGAGAGGGTTGCGGATTGGGTTTGTTGAAAAAATGTTGACGCTCTTTTGGGCTTCGCCCCCGCCGCTGTGGCACCCCGGTTGCGATGACAACGTATTACCTGTCACATAAATGAAAAATCGCTATTAATCAGAATAATCCGGTAATTGAGGCCGCCGTGGGAGCGCCCCCGCGGGGGCGGCATCAACCCTCCCTATGGGGGTATGGGGGCATCAGCCCCCATCGTTTAATCACGATAATGCACTAATCATGGGAAATTATCAGAAAATCTTCAACGCTCTTTTGGGCTGAGGCCCCGCCGCTATGGCGCCACGGTTGCGATGATAACGGATTACCCGTGACCGACCTCGTGTCCCATCGCGTACAGCACCCCGTCCCCGTACGGGGGACTGGTAAGTCAGGAAAGGGGCATCGTGATATGGGGGGAATATTTTCTACAAGCCAAAAAAAGGGTATAAAAAAATTATAACCGCCGGACCGCGACCTTTCCGTCCGCGTCGCGCTCGTTGAGCCCGTGGGCAACCCGCATCAGGCCGAGCACCACGAGATACAGGCCAACGAGCCAGACAAGGATGTCGAGGCCAAGCGTGGGGTTGAGGATCAAAAAGAGGCCCACAACTATCGAGAAGATGCCGATCACGACAAAGAGCATCCGTACCATGGTCTCGACAACAAGGATCCCGACCCCGATCACGATCTCGCCTATCCCGTAGATGAGTAAGAAGATCCCGAGCAGGAGACCTGTTGAGACCACCAGCAGCGAGGGCATGGCTATGGCGATAATTCCGACAATAAAACCGAGCACGCCGAGCACGAGGATTGCCCAGCGCGACGAACCCCCGGCATCGATGCAGAGACCTTCGACCAGGAAGATCGCCGAGAGCAGGATGATGGCAAAACCGGCAAGGGCAACGATCATATCCATGGCAAAGTTCGAGAAGAAGAGCATAAAAAGGCCGAGGATGGCGCCGAGTATCCCGAGGCCGACCATCGATTTCCACCGGACGGGGTGCGGTTCATTCATGGTATATCCTCATCCTTTGTGCGGGATAAGGATTTCGGGAGCATGCCGACGAAAACGGCCGGATATCTCCCCGCAACTGCCAGCTGCCGGGTGCCGGACCTGCCGGCACAACCATCATATAATCCGGCGGGCAACCAATCGTGTATGAAAAAGATCCTCACTTTCGCAGGCATGCTCCTGCTCTGCATGGCGCTTGCCCTTGTAGCCGGCTGTACGCAGCCGGAGACACCGGTCGCCACGCCCGTTCCGACACCGGAACCCACGGCCGGGACCGTGGTCGCGACACCCGAACCGACCACCGTATCGATGACGCCTGGACCTACCCAGACACTCCCCGACATGTGGAGCCTTGACGTGCAGGTGAACGGCAATAACTACGGTCCTGACCCGCAGGTTATTGCAACCATCCGCGGGGGAAAGGGGCTCAACTTCATCCTCGCGGTGGATGTCCAGGTAACCCGGGCTGACGGTAAAGTTGAGACCGGCAGTATCAAAAGAGACGGTACATTCAGGGTAGGAGACTCGGTCTCACTGCCCGTGACAAATGATATGGGCAACGTGAACCGGGTCGTGGTCTGGGCTACGGACCCGCAGGGCCAGAAAGTGAAGATTCATGATGCGTTAGTGCCGTACCGGTCATTTAACTGACCAATTTTTTTTGTTTAAACCTGTTTTACGGGAAAAAGAGTGTTTTTGCCCCGGCAGCTAATCGTACCGGCTCTCGCCCAGTCTTGCAACATACAGGGTGAGGATGGGGATGAATATGCCCACCGCGATTATGGCGTATCCTATCTGTTCATCGCCATAGGGAGGCATGTATGCCACCCAGATCCCGTTTGCGATAACGAACAATGCAATGAATATACTGATAATCTTGACAATGGCTTCCATGCTCTGTGTACACCTGCCTCTTGTGCAAGGAGTTGGGAACAGGAGGTAATAAGCCCTCTCACCCGGGGGTGTATTACCCTCCTGGCAGTTCCCCCCGGCCCGGACGATGGGATGGGGTGGCGGTACTCCCACTTTGCGGTTTTCCCGGGGGCAGGTGCCTTATTCACCGGTGACCCGCAGCGTCTCCCAGCCCACCTGCTTTGCGAGGACCGCGTCCCGGATCACCCGCTGGGTCCGGTTAAGGTTGCCGGTACCCTGCTTGACATCCATAAAGATTACCCTTATCTCTTTTTTCTTCTCGTCCGCCACATCGGTCAGGCCATCGAATATCACGTAGTCCACCGGAGACCCGATGAAGCGGGCATCGGCCGGGTTGTACGCGAACTCCGGCAGTAGCGGGGCCATCTGCTCGGCAATCTTTCCTTTCAGGGTCGAGCGGGAACGGTTCACGGAGTCCTTTCGTATCTCTCCTGTCGCTTCCAGCTTCCAGGTTTCGAGCTCGGCACGACACCGGGCCTCGATGGCGGAGATCTGGGCTTTCACGTACAGAAAGCCAAGGGCAAAACCGACTGCAAGGGCGATGAGGACAGGGAGGATGAGATCCGCCAGTGACATACGGGATTGTGGGGCAGGGGGATATAACTGGGTTTGGCGTGCGGGGCGAAGGTGCGCGGTGCCCGCGGCGCGGGGACGCCCGGTACCGGTACGTTCCGGCTACTGCTCCGTCCCAATCGGGCACCGGGACGTTTATAAAAGATCCGCGACCTCCCGGAATGTTTATAGCGTCAACATGCTAATGTTGACATATGCTTCTGCCCACGAACGAGAAAGGGTTCGGGTTCTGGACAATGCGGAGGAGCGGCATCCCGAATATCACCATTGCCCAGCAGCTCGGCATCTCCCGGCAGGCCGTGTCCCACGCGCTCCGGGCCATGGACGAGAAGGTCGAGACCACCCTGCGGGAGATGGCAAACGCCAACCAGATCGCCATTGAGAAGATCAATGCCGAACGCGGGATCCTTATCGGGAGATCGATCCCGTTTGCTGCCGCAGCGGTAATCTTTGTCTCGCAGAAACACGGCGTGCAGGTCTGGTACGAACACGAGGGCGACTGCGGCAGCTGCCCGCGGTACACTGAATGCATCGAGCTCTTGTGGGACTATGCCGCTGAACTCGGCATTCGGATCACAAAGACTGCCGACCCGACAAAGATGGCAGAAGAACTGTTTGAAAAAGTGAAGGCGCTGGTATGACTATGACAAAAATTGCAGATATTATTCACGGGTGGCTGGGCTGGTGCCCGAACGCGGACATGGCAAAGGTTACAAAAAGCGGCGATGCAGGACCGGGTTTTTATCGCGCAACCCCAACAGCAAAAAGTCCCGGGCCATCAGGGGCAGACAGTTCCGGAAAGCCATGGGAAGGGAAGTATGAGCACACCCAGCTGGGAACCATCATCATCGGGGCGGTGACTACGGCTATCGCGGTCATCCTTGCATCCATGTATCTCTTCGTTGCGGTGTGGGTCACACTCCTTGTTCTTGGCATCATGGTATTCGTCATCGCGATCTGTTCAACGCTGACCGTAACGGTACAGGATGGCACCCTGAGGATCCGGTTCGGGCCGGTCGGACTGATCCGTAAGAGCTGGCCGTTAGCGGAGATCGATACCGTAACTACGGTCACCAATAACTGGTATTATGGCTGGGGCGTCCGCTGGACTCCGCACGGGCGGCTCTACAATGTCTCCGGCTCCCGGGCAGTCGAGGTCAGGCTGTTCTCCGGTAAAAAGTTCCGGATCGGCACCGATGAACCGGACGAACTCTGCCGCGCTATCCGGCAGGCATGTACAGCCATCGGATCCGGTTCCGGGGGCCGGGGATTCTGCAATTGAGTACCTTTGCAGAAACGATCAGGAAATATCCTGGCTGGTGCCCTATGGCTGCAGCCGCATGGGCCGTGCCATAAGTCCGGGCGCCGGCAAAAGACCATTAACCTCCTGCCTCAACACTACTAAAAACAAGAGAGGTGCCACGATTTCCCTAACCCCGATTCCCTTCCGTATCGCAGCGCTTGTCCAGGAGCGAAACAGTCTTTTCGAGTACCCGGTCGAACGCCTCGCCGGGATCATTAAGGATATCGGGTTCCGGTGCACCTCCTGCGCAAAGTGCTGCACCCGCTCTTTTAACGGCCACGTCTTCCTCCTTGACCGCGATGTCAGAACCGTGCGGGAGATCGAACCCGATGCCATCGAACCGGCGCCGGGACCCGAGTTCTGCGACCAGAACGGCATCTTTTATGTCTCCGGCTATGCACTCCGGGTGCAGGACGATGAGAGAGGCTCCTGCTGGTTTTTAAAAGACGGCCGGTGCCGGATCTATGACCGCCGCTTTGCCATCTGCCGGATCTACCCGTACATGCTCCATCGCGAGCCGGACGATGCGGGCGTCATCGACTGGCGGCAGTTTTCGGGGCTTGAGAAGCACGGGGAGTATGACGCGGCGATCCCGGACGATGAGAGCATGGCGATTGCCCGCGAGACCAAGGAGTACGAGAACGCGTTTCTCACGCAGGAGATCCAGTTCCTCGAGTACATGCAGGACTATTTTACGAAAAACCACCTCCGTCACGTGCAGAAGATCTACGACGACCGGCTCCGGGCATTCCGGAAAGGATCGGAGATCACGGTCAGGGTGTTCTTCGATGACCGGCTCGAAGAGCACCTGCTCCGCCTGCCGTAAAGGGAGCCGGGAGGGGCCAAAAAGTACAGGTCCGGACCACTCACAGCTCCACTGCCCTGCCAAGCACACGGGTAATCGAAGACCGGATTGCCGAGTCTTCCGCTTCGCCTGCAAGCGCCTCTTTGAGACCCGCGATGGCACTCAGGCTCCCGATCGCGGCCAGTGACATGGCTGCCCGCTCGCGGTTCTCCTCGCGTTCACGAGGGTCCTGGAGCCGTTCAATAAGTGCATCCACGCCACGACCACTCCGTATCATCTCGAGCGCAACGATGGCATGCCAGCGAAGTTCAGGATTTTT
>CAZMCL010000113.1:0-5966 GCA_964564375.1 uncultured Methanoregula sp.
GACTACATCAAGGACAAGTACAAGGTCGACTGGAAGAACCCCAACGCAAAGGACAAACTCAAGCCGACCCAGGCACTCGTCAACGAGCTCGCTACCGAGGTCACCCTCAATGCAATGGAGCAGTATGAGCAGTTCCCGACCCTCATGGAAGACCACTTCGGCGGCTCCCAGCGTGCTGGTGTTATCGCCGCAGCATCCGGTCTTACCTGTGGTATTGCAACTGCCAACTCCAACGCTGGCCTGAACGGCTGGTACATGTCCATGCTTGTCCACAAGGAAGGCTGGTCACGTCTCGGCTTCTTCGGCTACGATCTGCAGGACCAGTGCGGCTCCGCAAACTCACTCGCTATCCGGCCCGACGAGGGCTGTATCGGCGAACTCCGCGGACCGAACTACCCGAACTACGCAATGAACGTCGGCCACCAGGGTGAATATGCCGCAATTGTCGGCAGTGCCCACTATGGTGCCGGCGATGCATGGTCCCTGTCCCCACTGATCAAGATCTGTTTCGCAGACCCGGCACTCAAGTTCGACTTTGCCGAACCCCGCCGCGAGTTTGCAAAGGGTGCAATCCGCGAGTTCATGCCTGCCGGCGAGCGCTCGCTGATCATCCCCGCAAGGTAAGATCAGATCAACACTTTTTTTTTACGTCTATTTTTTCAGGAATTTTTTCCTTTGCAACTACCATATTTCGGCGCCAGGGTATAACCGGAAATTTGCCTTAAGAAAACAGGCATTGCACAAAATTTTTTGGTTTCCTAAAATAGGGGAATTTTTCAAAAAATCACGATCATGAGAATTTTCCTGCAATACTTTCCGATTGGATGAACCGTGGACTCAAGGGAAATTGACAGCACCTCATGCGCGATCCCGGTGTGATATGATGAGTGTCAAACAAATATAGTTTGCAGATGCAGAAAATAAACGTTTAACGTATTTGAGTGGTTACTATTGATAATGAAACACGCAATTACAAGATTATTTCCTGGCACATTCTGCAGGACCGGTAATCAACGGTGCAATAATCTCAGTTTGCAGGATATCTGCCCCGGCTCGTTTTCCAGGGTTTATCCGGACTACAGGTAAAAGAGGGAACATGATTATGAAATTAACCGATGAGCATGCAAAATACTGGCATTCCAGGGATATCGTTTTTCGACCCATCGGGGTCATCCATTCCGAACACCATACGCAGGAGAATACTCCCATCCAGAGCGTGTTTAATCCATCAATCGGATATATTGAGATATTCCCTGAATATGCAGACGGACTACGGGATATCGAATCTTTTACGTACTTGTACCTGCTCTATTTCTTTGATCGTGCCAAGGACGTGTGCCTTCTCCAGAAACCATTTCTGGATGGTGAAAAAGAACGGGGGATCTTTGCCATACGCCATTTCAACCGCCCCAACCCGCTGGGACTCTCCACCGTCAAGCTCCGCAGCGTGAATGGGTGCATAATCGAAGTGGAAGGTGTCGATGTTCTTGACGGGACTCCCCTGATCGATATCAAACCCTATGTCCGGCAGTTCGATCACCGCGAAGAGGTGAAAAGCGGCTGGGTTGATAACCAGCATCTGGACGATATTGCTGAATGGAACAGCACACCAAAAGAACTAAGGAATCGAAAAAGAACAAATACCTGATTTTTTTGCACGGGATCTGCTCTGCCAGGGACAAGAAGACGTGTCTTTTTTTGGAGGGTATTTACCGGCATTTTCTATAGGATGAATACCACACTATTGTTAGTATCTGGAATATGCATATCACGGTTATTTCCCCCGGCATCTATACCTACGGCGCGATGCTCATTGCCGGAATCCTGAAAGAAAACGGGTTTGCGGTATCACTCAAAAAAGACCTTCTGGTAGAAACCGGTGATACGGTTTTTTTAAGCCTGTACTCCACGCTCCACCTTCTCGACCCGGAAGTCCACTCGTTTGTCAGCAGTCACCGGAAGAGCGGAGGTACCTGTTATATCGGGGGCCCGGTCTCTGCCTACCCCGAGATTGTCCTTGGCGAACTGGACTGTAACGCGGTAGTCCTTGGCGAAGGAGAACTGTCCGCCCTGTCACTTGCCCGTGACGGAATTTGCGAAAATACAACCGGGATTGCATTCCGAAAAGACAGTGCTGTGATCAAACGGCCCGCCTCTCCACCGGCATCCATCGAGCATCCGCTCCCGTTCATCCCCACCGATATCGGTAAACAGAGCGTCCGTGGTGCAAATGTCTATATCGAGACGCACCGTGGCTGTTCGGGGGCTTGCACGTTCTGCCAGGTGCCGCGGTTCTTCGGCCATTCCATAAGGAGCCGGGAAATCCCGGCAATTATTGATGAAGCAAAGGCATTTAAAAAAGCCGGCGCACATCGTCTCTCCATCAGTGGGGGTACTGGTTCACTGTTCAAGAGCCATGATGGGGCAATCAATACGGATGCCTTTGTGGAACTACTCGCAGAACTGGCCAAGGTAATGGGGAACCGGAACGTGTCCTCTCCGGACATCCGGGTTGACTGCATCAACGACGAAATCCTTGACGCGATCCGGCAGTATACTATCGGGTGGGTCTTCTTTGGTATCGAATCGGCCAGCGACTCCATCCTCCACCAGATGGGAAAAGGCGTGAAAGTTCAGCAGGTAAAGGAGGCCATTTGCCATTGCCGCCAGCATGGCCTTCATGTCGCCGGGAGTTTTATTGTCGGTTACCCAACCGAGACACCGGATGACTTTCTCCAGACCAAAGACTTCATCGCAGAGCAGGCACTTGACGATGTCTTCATCAGCATTGCCGAGCCGATACCCTCAACACCACTTGCGTCACTGGTGCTCAGGACCGACCGGGCAAAAAACCCGGTTTTTACCCCCCATGACGGTGAATACCGGACGCTTCGATTCACCGAGGCAGAAGCGCGGTGCTTTGACCTGACGCTGCACGCGGACATGTATAAACCCGGCCTGCACGTGACCACCGATCAGGTCTTCAATACCTATGTCAATGCGGTGAAACAGCAGGGAGCCGAGATCCGGCAGGTGACCGATCTCCTGTTCCGGTATTCGGACTGCTGCTGATTAAAAAAACGGCAGGAGCTATTTCCCCCTGCACTTCAGTCTATTTTGTAACTTCGACCGGGTCGATATTGGCATCGATAAGGCAGTCAAATGAGATCGTATTCAGCCACTCGGCCTTCTCGAACATGCGCATGAAGCAGACGCCGATGATCGCGGCATTGGGGTACTTATCGATGACCGATTTTACCTGTTCTGCCTCGACCGGTATGTTGGGCATCGAGAGCCCGCCCATGATGACAACGGCTTTTGGCCTGAACGCGACGGCACCGGTTCCTGCCTGCATGCCGACATCGGTGACATGACTGATCGGTTTTGCCTTGCTCTCGTCCACGAACGGGACAAAGACATGCTCAAGTTTAAGAGATCTGAGGGCAAACGCGAGAAGCTCGACAAACGGTGTGCAGGTGCCCGGGACACCGTAATAGACGATCTGGTCACCTTTTTTTAATCCCTTTGACTCGACAAATTCCTTTAGCGGGCGAAGGATGCCAGGGACTCCGTGGAATACTTCCTTTGTTGCCATAATAGATCTACAATCTTGCCGGGAGATGATAAAACAGTCGTGTTTATCACTGGTTGAAATCCGTAGCAGCAGCTTTTTTGATATCACCCTCCCCAAAATAAAAACTGAAAAAACCCGGAGTCAATTGATAACACTTTTATTTGATTTTATCTAATTGTTAAAGATGAGATGTAAACTTATTGGCATTATATTACTCATCCTTGTTGGAGGAGCACTCCTTCTCTCTGGTTGCACAACATCACAGCAGGTCAGTAGTTCTTCCGGGCCTGAGGCGCTTCCAGCCACTTCTGCCGCATCGCAGGAAAGTCTCCTCGTTTACTCGGGCGCCGGACTTAAAACCCCGATGCAGGAGATCGGGCAGGCATTTACTGATAAATACGGGATCGGCGTCCAGTATACGTATGCCGGGAGCGGAACGCTCATCTCCCAGATGGACCTGACAAAGAAAGGCGATGTTTTCATCACGGGCTCCACGGTTGAGTTCAAGATAGCGCAGGACAAGGGCCTTGCTTTGGATTACCAGCCTGTCGCCTACCATGTCCCCGTCATTGCAGTTCAGAAAGCAAATCCCAAGAACATAAAAACAATCCAGGACTTCGCCCGGCCCGGCCTTAAGGTAGCACTCGGTGACACCAAAGCCACGGCAATCGGTAAAGCCGGTGTAAAGATCTTTGGGAAGTACAACCTCACCGAAGCAGTTGATGAAAATGTCGTCACCCGCACACCGACCATAAATGAACTGAACGTCATCATGAATACCGGCCAGGCAGATGCGGCACTCCTCACCCTCGACCAGATCAATCCCGAGAAGATAGATGCGGTATCTATCCCGGTGGAGGATAATGTCGTCCTGATCATTCCGGTTGGCGTGACCAGTTTTACAACGAGTCCGGATTCTGCACAAAAATTTGCAGACTTTGTCGCATCGGATGAGGGGAAGGCTGTCTTTGCCAGCCACGGGTTCCCGTCCTACCCGGATACGGCCTATGCAGGGATTAATCCATAAAATTTAAAATCACTAAGGAAAATGACAGACCTCCAGCCAGTCAGGGTAGCCTGTTCGCCTTCGATTACAGCAGGAGCTCCACCATTCCAAGGCACCTTCCCGCCGCCAGCGGGGGATAATAAGGTCGGTTGTGCTGCCAGACACGGTCTGCCGGCATCTGAAAGCCCCATTTATTCTGTTTTCGGATGCACATCTGCCCAAAAGACAAATAAGAAAATGCCGGAGCGCTGTCACGGCGGGGGGGGCTGATGCGCAGACTCTCTCTTGCCATAGTATATATAACGCTTATTGGCATCAGCGTAATCCTTCTCGGACTGTTTTTGTACTCCCCTCTGCCAGCCTTGGCAGCAAGCCTTGCAAGTACGGAAATTCAGTTTGCTATCATGCTCAGCATCATAACAAGCGTGATTTCGACAGCGATCTGCATCGCAATTGCAATCCCGGTGGCATATGCACTTGCCCGTTATGAGTTCTTCGGCAAACGAGTCGCAAACCTTGTCCTGACCCTCCCCCTCACGCTTCCGCCACTGGTAGCCGGTATTGCCCTCCTCCTCTTCTTTGGTACAACGCCATGGGGAAAGGCACTGGAAGAGATGGGTTTTGCGGTAATTTTTACGCCGCTTGGCATCATTGTTGCAGAAGTGTTCGTGAACCTCCCCTACATGATCCGGATTCTCCGATCCGCCTTCCTCACCATCAACCCGCGGTACGAACATGTGTCAAAGACGCTCGGATGCACGGACATCGGTGCATTCCTATCCGTCACCCTCCCGATGGCACGATCCGGCCTTCTTGCCGGTGCGGTCATCACGTGGTCAAAGGCCATGGGGGAGTTCGGGGCGGTGCTGATGGTTGCCGGTGCAACCGCGATGAGGACCGAAACGTTGCCAATTGCCCTCTACCTCAACATCTCAACCGGGGACCTGAACCTTGCCGTTGCTGCTGCAACCATCCTGATCGCTATCTCGCTTATTACCCTGTGTGCGGTGGAATATTTTGACCGGGGCGTAAATGTCTTTTAGGAGTTGATGGGAAAATGCTGCGAATTGAATCATTATCCATCAGCCTTGGGGGATTCTCCGTACAGGATATCTCGCTTGAGATCCCACGTGGGGAATACTTCATTATCCTTGGTCCTACAGGTGCGGGAAAAACGATCCTTCTGGAAACACTGGCCGGGATTTATGCTCCGGACAAGGGAAAGATCTTCCTTGGCGACCGGGAGATCACGGCAACAGAACCACGGTTTCGGAATATCGGGATGGTGTACCAGGACTACATGCTCTTTCCGCACCTGACCGTAGAGGATAATATCGCCTTCGGGTTGCGCCAGAGAAGAGTATCCCCGAATGAACAGGAAACCAT
>CAZMCL010000114.1:0-5965 GCA_964564375.1 uncultured Methanoregula sp.
ACCCGATCCGGTGATCGCCACCCAGTTCTTCGGCGGCAACGTGTTTGCGGTCTCCTTTATCATATTCCTGCAGATCTGTATCGGTGGTGTCCTCGTCTTTTTAATGGACGAAGTCGTGACCAAGTGGGGTATCGGGTCCGGTGTTGGTCTCTTCATTATTGCCGGTATCTCGCAGGCGATCGTCAACGGGTTCATCAACTGGGTACCGGTCACCGACCAGTACCCGGTCGGTTTCTTCCCTCGGCTGGTTGCCATCGGTATCGATGGCGGGAATTTCCTCCAGTATTTTGGCACGGACCTTCTGGCATTTGTAACGACAATTGCAATTTTCCTTGTGATTGTCTATGTGGAATCCACCAGAATTGAGATCCCGCTCGCGCACGCACAGGTGCGCGGGGCACGGGCACGGTTCCCCGTCAAACTTATTTACGCCAGCGTTCTTCCCATGATCCTTGTGATGGTGCTTCTGGCAAATATCCAGATGCTGGGAATGTTCCTCTCGAATGTCGGGATCACGATCTTTGGGACCTATGATGGTTCAACACCCTTAAACGGCCTCATGTACTTCCTTGCACCGATCAACAGCCCCACCGACTGGATGTGGTGGATAACCGATCTTGGCCATGCGCCATGGGAGGTGCTTTTACGTCTGGGAATCAATATGACAATCATGGTGGTCGGTGGTGCGATCTTCGCGCTCTTCTGGATCAAGACCGCCGGGCTCGACTCCAAGGATGTTGCCCGGCAGATCCAGATGTCAGGCATGTCCATCCCTGGCTACCGCCGGAACCCGCAGGTACTTGAGAAGTACTTTGACCGGTACATCCCCCGTGTCACCATTATCGGAGGCGTATTCATTGGTATTCTCAGTGTTATCGCCAACCTCTTTGGTGTTGTCGGTGCCGTGAGCGGAACCGGTCTTCTCTTAACGGTCAGTATCACCTACCGGCTCTACGAGGAGGTCGCAAGCCAGCAGATCATGGAAATGTACCCGTTCATGCGGACGTTCTTTGGTAAAGAGTAGTAGTTTTTAGGGAAGGTATGCGGATGGCAGGAAAAAAGGTCATCATCACCGGAGTACCGGGCGTCGGCAAGACGACGGTCGTCAATGAGGCATTGAAAAAGCTCAAAGAACAGGGCATCGAGTACCAGCCAATCAATTTCGGTACGTTCATGTTCGAGGTCGCAAAAGCCGAGAATATTGTACAGGACCGGGACCAGATGCGCACGCTCGACCGCGCCGTGCAGAAAAGACTGCAGCAAAGCGCAGGGCAGGCCATTGCAAGGATCTCGGGCAACGTCCTGATCGATACCCACGCGTCTGTCAAGACGCTCAAAGGCTACCTGGCGGGGCTCCCTGAATGGGTGCTCCGCGAGATTATGCCGGATATCATTGTCCTTGTCGAGACCGATGATGACCAGATCCTCATGCGCAGGCTCACCGATGAGACACGGGCCCGGGACAAGGAAGGCTCGCGCTCCATTGCAGAGCACCAGCAGTTCAACCGCTCCATTGCCGCGGCCTATGCGATGATGACCGGCTGCACCATCAAAATGATAACAAACGCGGACTTCCTGCTCGAACGCTCAAGCGCGGATCTGGCAGAAGTCCTTCGGTGAATTCATGGATTTAGGGAAAGTCTGGGACAAGTACGGCATGTGGATAGCCATGGGCTTCATGATGCTCATGATGATCTCGTACAGCATCGAGTGGCTGCGGCACGGCGTCGGGGAGGGTATCGACACCGCGTTTGCGCCGGTAGTTGATGGCTTTGGCATTCCCTTCTACGTACTCATCATTATCCTCTCGGCCTTTACCGGTCTCTACTCATCGATCATCCAGAAATATACGATCGATTACAACAAGATGACCGAATCACAGGAGCGGATGAAGGAGTTCCAGGCCGATTACCGTGAGGCCCAGCTCTCGCAGGATGAGAAACGGATAAAAAAACTGGATGCCCGAAAGGACAAGGTGATGCGTGAGCAGCTTGAGCTCTCCCAGCAGCAGTTCAAACCCATGGCGTATATCCTTATCATTACCGTGCCCATCTTCTTCTGGCTCCTCTTCCGGCTCGAACAGGTCCAGAGTACCATCACAATGCCGTATTTCGGCACGCTTGCCCTCCATGATCCCGCCATCTGGGTTCTCCCGGCGTGGATCCTCTGGTACATGATCTGCTCGATAACGCTCTCCCAGATCATTCGGAAAGCCTTAAACATCGGGGGGCTCTGATGCGGATCACCGTGAGTGGTCTGCCCGGCAGCGGGACGACCTCCCTCTCACGGTACCTTGCAGAGCACCACGGTTTTGACATGATCTCGGCAGGCGAGGTCTTCCGACAGCTTGCCCGGGAACATAACATGGAACTGGCCGTGTTCGGCCGCCTTGCCGAGGAAGACTCTTCGTATGACAAGATGATCGATGCCCGGCAAAAAGAGATTGCACAAACGCAGGACAATATTATAGTCGAAGGCCGGCTCTCGGGCTGGATGGTCCCGCAGGCCGATTTAAAGATCTGGCTTCAGGCCCCGATTAGTTGCCGGATCAAACGCATTGCCACCCGCGATGAGGTCACCGATGAACGTACGGCCGAAGCGCTGACGCTTGAACGTGAATCCTGTGAAGCCGGACGATACCGCTCCTATTATGACATCGACATCAACGACCTTCGGGTCTACCACCTTGTCCTCGACTCCGAACGCTGGAATATCGAGGGGCTCGGTGCAATCGTGGATACCGCGATCAGCCAGCTGAACTCCTGATACTATCTTTGTATTACGGATTCTCTTCTCAAACGTTTCCCCATACATGGATCTTTGGCAGTTCCCCACAGGATTTTTAGGATCGCCACGTGTAACCATTATGCAGCAAGGAACCTACCATGGGAACTGAGATTACCGTCCAGCTGGTCCGGTCATGGGACGAACATGAGATTGCCAACCTGTACCGTGCTGGTGGCTGGTGGAAGGAGGAATATTCAGAATCGGAGATCCCGGCCCTGATCCGGGGAAGTTTTCTCTTTGCCGTTGCCATCCACGAAACAAGTGGCAGGGCGGTTGGTATGGGACGGGTCATCTCCGACGGGGTCTCTGATGGGTATATCCAGGACCTCATCGTCCTCCCCTCCTGCCGTGGTAGCGGCGTGGGAAAACAGATCGTGGAAATACTTGTTACCGGGTGCAGGAACGAAGGTATCAGCTGGATCGGTCTTGTCGCGGAGCCGGCAACAGAAGAGTTTTACGGTGCGCTCGGCTTTATCCCGATGGTCGGGCATGTGCCCCTGCTCTACAAAGGTGATACCTGATGCTGACCCAGGAAGATTTCCGGCCGGTCACGCTTGCGGATCGGGCATTTTTCGAAAAACATTATGCGCAGTACCCGCAGGTGCACAGCGACAACACCTTCACCAACATGGTCTGCTGGAACCTCTTCGCCCATTACCAGTACGCGTACGTGGAAAAGAATGTCATTCTTGCCAGTACTATCGAAGGTACGACTCGCTTCCGCGCCCCGATCGGTCCCCGCAATCCTGCCCTGCTCCGTTCCCTCATCCGCCTTGCCTCTGACGTTAGTGATAATGACCCTCTTATCCTGATCGACACGGACACCGCAGTATGGATGCGGGAGGTCTGCCCGGGAATCAACCTCATCCCTGACAGGAACCACTTCGAGTACGTGTACCTTGCAGCCGATCTTGCCAGTCTCCCGGGCAGGAACTACGTAACCATCCGCCGGCAGGTGAATAAGTTCCGGAAGAACTGTGCAAGTAAGGTTGAACCGATGACATCGGCCAACCGCGAGGAGGTCAAACGGTTCCTTATCCAGTGGTGTGAATGGAAAGGGTGTGAAGGTGATCTTGTGCTCGCCCATGAGAAAGATGCAGTCTTTTTTGCCGTAGACCATTTCGATGAGCTGCCGGTTCAGGGTCTTGTGATCCGGATTGATTCTGCTATCAGTGCCATGTCGGTTTTCGAACCCTTGAACGCTGATACGGCACTGGTCCATTTCGAGAAGGGGCTGCCGGACTGCGAAGGGATCTACAAGGCCATTAATATCGAAACAGCAGCCCTGCTCGCCCGCAACTTCACCTATATCAACAGGGAGAGCGACCTGGGAGTTGCCGGCCTTCGGGAAGCCAAGAAGCGCTACCATCCCCATCATATGGTGGATGTATATTCGCTCAAACTGGATTCGTGATACCGGATGGCATCCTGGTGCGAGATATCAGACTACAAAATAAATGATGAGAATTGCTGCAGTCGAGGCCGCCCCGATGCCGGAGATACAGCGAGCCCTGATGTTTGGAACAAGGATCCATGACGCAAAGCAGAAGAAGATATACGGGATCAGGGTGGCGATGACTGCGACGGTTGCAAGGTAGGCAAAATCATTGGAAATGAGTAATAAGGCAGCGCTAATCCCACACCCGGCAACGATGGCTGATGCAGGTGTCCCTGTACGGCTGAGATCCCTAATACCTGCTATCGAGAACCGTGTCGCAATCCTGTGAATTATCCGCGAGGTTGCGAGGATGTAAGCGTTTATAGCAGAGAGCATCGCTACAATGCCGATGAAGGCGACAATAGTTCCGGAATAGGGAAAAAGAATTGCGGCTGCTGCTGCAACCGGGGCAGGTGATGCAGCCAGTGCCGCTGAACCGATGCTCCCGATGAGTGCGATATTGAGGAGGAGGTAGATGGCAACAACAGTAACCATCACGATCAGGAGGGATCGCCGAATTATCAGGGGATCTTTTGTCTCCTCCACCGGTATGGCGCTTATCTCAAAGCCCGTGAATGGCCAGTAGACGATGATGACCGTTGCGAGGATCCCCGCCGCGGTCACTGGTGCCTGTGAGATGAAGTTCTCCGCCCGAATATACGGGAGGAGGAGCAGGGCAATGAGCACGAGCGGGACAATCTTGATGAGAGTGAGGACATTCTCCGTTTTGCCGGACAAGGATACGCCGGCGATGTTAATCCCGCAGAAGATCGCTATTATGGATGCTTCGATGATGAGCCCGGTAGAAATCCCAAAAAATGAGAGGTATTGCCCGATCCCGGCGGCGATCGTGGCTATTCCAAACACCGCTGACACGAGATAGAGAAGGATCAATACAACAGCGATCCGGGTCCCGAAGATGGATTCAAAGAGAGAATAGAAGCTGTCAGTGGCTGTGAACCGGTAGGCCACATACGCAAGGGAGAGTAGCACACAAGAGGCAGAGACCGCAACGATCACCCATGCCGCAAGTGATGCGGGTCCGCTGAGCTGGGCGGCGACCCCGGGGACAACGAAAATACCGGATCCGATCGTACCTCCCACTCCAAGACTGACCAGTTCGACAAGCCCGAGCGATCGCCTGTAGGTTCCGACGTTCCCCATCTGATGAGCATTTTCCCCTGTACTTTCATAAATGATTGGATGTGCGGAGTTCTGCCGGAATATTGCCCTGCATCTCGAATAGCCCTCCCCATCGCGCCTGTTCTGCAGATCCGGAGAGGCATTAATTGCGAATCTATAAACCCGCCGGACGTTTATTCTGTATCACGTGATACAGATGAGTCAATTTTCTGTACTTTCGATCCCCCCTGCCCGGGCAACAGCGGCTCTTGTCTTCCTTGTTATGATTACGATCATCCCGGTCTCGGCTGCCGATTACTATATTGAGGCCGAACTTGGCGAGACGATAAACCTCCACGGTGTTTCGTATGTCGGTGACCGCGTGTACCTGTTCCTTACCGGTCCCGGCCTGCCGGAGAACGGTGTGATGCTGACTGATACGAGCCAGCGGGCGGACCAGGGGCATCTCACCATCGTGGATCTCAACAGTGACCAGACCTGGTCGATGAAGTGGGACACATCCCGCATCAAGAACCAGATCAATACCGGCACGTATTTTGTCTATGTCTCGAATGAAGAGGCCGATAAATCGACTCTTGGCGGGACAAGCACGTACCA
>CAZMCL010000115.1:0-5928 GCA_964564375.1 uncultured Methanoregula sp.
CCTTCCCGTCCTTGCCCGATTTGAACATGTTCAGGAACTTCTTGGTGATGCCCATATGGTACTCCGAACGATTGTTTGGATAAAATCCCTCAAATAGGTATCGGATACCTGATTTATCGTTTTGTGCCGCTTCTCTTCTTTTCCTGGTCCAGCTTTCTAAAGGGAGAGAAAATTCTGGCGATCACCCTGTTCACCCCGCCCGGTTTTTTTATCGGTTCCCTGACCCTTACCGGTAAGGCGTTATTCCTGGTGGACGCCAGGGCTCCAGATGGTTAAGAGGGAAATCCTATTGTAATTATTCTATAACCTTCTGGAGCGGATCATGACAGATTCTTGTGACCGCCAAAAGAAAAAAAAGTACAGTTACGATGCGTAACCAATGGTAAACTGTGCGGAACCGGATGTTGTCTTGGGCACGTCGCTCACCGATGCCGTGTATGTTCCGGTCGGCATTGTACTCTCGAGCTTAGATCTGTAACTCCAGGTGTTGTCCGCCGTCACCGAAAACGTGCCGAGATCAACCCCGGTGGAAAACCGGTCCGGCCCGTACAGGACGAGCCTGACATTCCGTGCGCCGGTCGTGCACCTGCCGGAGAAGGTGATGCTATTCCCCGGGCTGGCTGCATAACTGCTTGGGACTACGCTTACCACCCCGTTCCCAATAGCCCTGAAATCTTTCCTATCGGATACCGTCCCTGCTGCATCCCTCACAACAATGGTAAATGTGCCGGACTGAACCTTGGTTCCCGGGTTCCAGGTGTACGTCCAGGCATTGATCGAATTGGTCCTCACCGTATCGAGAACAACGCCGTCGGAATAATATCCCGGTCCGTAAAGGGTCAGGACGATATTCGTGCAGCCGGTGCAGGTACCGGAGAACACGATCGAGTCCCCGATGATCATCTCATCCCTGCTGACTTTTACCGTTAGACTTGGGGGTATGCCGGTGCTGATGGATCCGGTATCCGCGGTTGGCTGGACGGCAACCGGATTTGCTGCCAGATCGGCAAAATAATTTGAGGTGCCCGAAGGTACCGTGACAACCGATTGCCAGCTGGTATACCCGCTCATGCGGAACTCGAGCGTGTGGCTCCCGGGATCAATCCCGGTGATCGTGCCAGGAGTGGTTCCCTGGTACTGGCTGTCGAGATAGATCTCAGCGCCAGACGGGGAGGAAGTCAGTTCGAGCGTGCTTTTCTCTGCAGGCACGTCTGCAACACACCCGGCCAGCAGGATGCCCGCTGCCAGGATTCCGATTACTATCTCACGGAGCATTTCTTGTCTCGAACCTCTTACGATAATCGTTATTCCCGAGCATGATATAGATTTGCAAATACCGGTCTGGTTACTGTTCCGGGAGATGCCCCCTGATTAAGCATTACGCGGAGCGGATATCAGCATGTGCTAATCAGGCGCAGTATTTCCTGCGCAAGGGCAACACTCTTCTCTTCGTCAACCATCAGGGTGTCGAAACGGGTCGCGAGGTTCACTTCGACCGGGTCCCGGATGTCCTGGATGAAGATGTCGGTGAGCCCATCGTAGCAGTTATACGTCCCAATGGAGCTGGGTTCGAATCCTGCCGCTGTCATCAGGGCACCGGCCGGGCCACTGATGGGGGCGTTCCCGATGAACGGGCTCACGGCAACGACCGGCTTGTTCCGCAGAGCCTGTCTGATGCCGTCGCATAAAAGGATCGGCAGGATACTTGTTATGGGATTGGAGGGACCGATGACAACGGCCTCGCTCGCTTCGATCGTGGCAAGTACTTCATCGGTTGCCAACGGCGGCTCTTCGAAGCTCCGGACAACCTCCTTAATCTCGATCTGCCCTTTCGCGCGGATCCAGTATTCCTGGAAATGGATCAGGCCGAGATCGGTCCGTACCTGCGTCGTCACCTCGGTATCGGTCATGGGCAGCACCGTCTCCCGGACCGCGAACCGTTCGCAGAGCATGCTGGTGATGTTGGTGAGGCGCATCCCATTCCGGAGCTGTCTTCCCCGTGCAACCTGCACCGCACGGTCCCTGTCGCCGATGGCCATATATTCCTCGATACCCAGCCGGAGGATCTCCTCGTGGGTCGTGAACGTGTCGTTCCGGATGCCCCACCAGGTATCGGTATTGAGGATGCCGGCAAACAGGTACATCACCGTGTCAAGATCCGGTGAGATGTGGTTACCGGAGATCCAGATATCCTCGGCAGTGTTGACGATGACGGCAATCTCGTGACGGTCCATCACCTTCTGCATGCCCCGCAGGAGCTTCGGGGTTCCCGTGCCCCCGGAAAGGAACGTAATCATTACTAGAATACTTTTATGCGATGTATATGAAGATTCTTAAGCAGTGAATTTGTGAAGATCATCAAGGACCCGGTCCATGGTTATGTTGAAGTGGAGGACTTCGCCCTCGCCCTGCTCGATTCCCCCCCGCTCCAGCGTCTCCGCTACGTGAGGCAGCTTGGTTTTTCCTATCTTGTATATCCCGGTGCAAACCACACGCGCTTCGAGCACTCCCTTGGGACCATGTTCCTTGCCGATGTCGCCTGCCGGAGTTTCTATCTTCCTGACGATGAGCGCATACTGGTAACTGCCGCCGCCCTCCTCCACGATATCGGCCACGGCCCGTTTTCCCACGCGAGCGAACCCTTAATGGAGATGTTCCTCAACCGTACCCATGATGACATCGGGACAATTGTCGAGGAGAAGGCCGGAAGTACCCTCAGGGCATGGGGGATCGATCCCACTGAACTCTGCGCGGTGGTACAGGGAAAACACCCGCTATCCGGTATCATCCACGGCGATCTCGATGTGGACCGGATGGACTACCTCCTCCGTGACGCCTACTATACCGGCGCGCCCTACGGGACCGTGGATGCCCAGCGTCTCATCCGCCACCTGATCCGGACCCCGGAAGGCATGGTCCTCGACGAAAACGGTGTCAACGCAGCCGAGTCGCTCCTGATTGCCCGCACCCTGATGCGGCCGAGCGTTTACTACCACCACGTGAGCCGGATCGGGGAGAGCATGTTCCAGCTCGCGATGCTCGAACACCTCACCGGAAAAGGAGCAGAAGCCGCGCAGGCACTCCTTACCATGGACGATGCAACCTGCCTGCACACGCTTCGTATCTCCGATAACCCGGTCAGCCGGGATCTCGCCGGCAGGCTCTACGAGCGCCGGCTCTACAAGCGGGCTCTCACTGCCGGCAGCGACCAGGTGAATATCGCGGCATTCCAGGACGGAATACCGATCCCTGCGATCCGGGAGTATGCAACACGTATCGCAGAATCCGCGGGTATCAGCCCGCACGAAGTGCTCGTAGATATCCCGTCCATCCCAAGCGAGCTCTCCCTTGGTGTCCGGGTGAAGAACCGGCATGCAGTCGTTGCCTTCGAGGAGATCTCTCCCCGCATCCGTACCCTCAACGCAACCCGTCGCGACCAGTGGCGGCTGGGAGTTTATACCCTTCCCGAATACTGCGAGCAGGTAGCCGAGGCAGGTTCTGCGGTGCTTCACGTGAAAAAACCAACCCGGCAGGACACGCTCTTCTGATTTCCCCCCTCCTTTCCGCGATGCATAAATAAACTCTAATATATTACCATCCCCAAACACTCCCTTATATGAAATACAGAGTTCTTACCCTCTTTGCACTGGTTATTGCCGCAGCCCTCATTGCCGGCTGCACGCAGAGTTCCACACCGGCAGAAACCCCGGTGCCGACCATTGCTGAAACCCCGGATCCCGTAACCGCAGAGCCCGTTACAACCATCTCGCTGGGTCAGGAGTACCTTCACAAGAAATACTCCTTCACCAGTGAAAAGGACGTTTTTCCCGAGCAGCTCCGGGTTACCAATGATCCATGGGCGATCGATATCACCGTGAACCCGACAAGCACGGATTCAGCGAGCACCTGGTTTGAGATCACCGCTACCAACCTTGATAATTCTGCCTTTTCCCAGACTGTTGGATACGGCCGCACCCATTCCTATGAAAAACACCAGCAGTTCCCGATGTATAATGGCGGGCCGTATGAGTTCGAGATGAAAGGCAACCTTGTCAGTGTCGATGTGATAATAGCCAAACGGAACCCGTAAACGATTGTACAGGTGACAGAACATGATCGAAGACTGGATTGTCGTGATCGGTGGAGTGGTGGCAGTAATCATCGTCCTTGCCATTACCCTCTGGAAACTCCGGGAAGCGGAGCGTAAAAGTCATGAGAGCACCCACAAGCTCAGGGTTTATACCGACCTTCTCAATGCTATCACCGAGCTGAACCTTGCCGGTGGCGATCCCTACAAGATGGACATCGCTAAAAAGAACCTCGCGATGACCCTGAACCGCCTGAATCTTATCGGCAGTTCCGGGGTGCTGAGGAGCACCAATGACCTGCTGGACTTCTTAAACGAGCACAAGGACAAGGACTACGACACCTTACGGCTCCACAATATCCTCAATACGCTCGTCATCGAGGCGCGCCGCGATCTCAACCCTTCGCATGCGAGAAAAGTCGAAGAGGCACACGTCCGGTACCGGTTCTTTGCCCCACCCAAGAACAAGCAGGGTTAATAACAGCCGGGCGCATTTCCCGGCACAAACTCTTTTTCCCCCGCGCTCCGACATTGGTATCATAAGGAGAGGCTGTTTTTGGCAACCATAAAAAAAGAGATCGTGGTCGGGGTGACGGGTGCGAGCGGTGCGGTCTATGCCCGCCGCCTGCTTGAGGTGCTCTGTAAGGATGCAAAGGTCCACATCATAGTTACGGATGTGGCCGCAAAGATTGCAGCCCATGAGGGCGTCTCGTTCGAGGGCCTGAATGCCAAGTACCATGCAAACGACAAGCTCTTTGCCTCCATTGCGAGCGGTTCGCACAAGTATGACGGGATGGTGGTGATCCCGTGCAGCGCGAAGACGCTTGCCGCAATCGCGAACGGTTACGCGGACAACCTGATCACCCGCACGGCAGATGTCTGCTTAAAGGAGCACCGGAAATGCATCCTTGTCACCCGCGAGATGCCGCTCTCCAGAATACACTTGAAAAATATGCTTGCCGCCGAGGAGGCGGGTGCGACCATCATGCCCGCAAGCCCCGGCTTCTATCACAAACCAAAAACTATCGACGACCTCGTGGACATGGTTGTCGCCCGGGTAATTGACCATCTCGATATTGAGCACAACCTCATACAGCGCTGGAGCGGTTACGATGCGTGAATTTATCGAAAAGATGCAAAAAGCAGGGCTTGTTGTTGACGTAAAAGAAGAGGTGTCGGCAGATATGCAGGCGCCGAAGATGGCAGCCACAACCGACAAGTTCCTCTTCTTCCACAAGATTGGCGGTCACCGTGCCGTCATGAACCTCACCGCGAGCCGGGCATCGCTCGCCCTTGCGCTCGGCATCGATGAGACGACGATGGTAAAGACCCTCGCGGATGCGCAGTTCAACGGCCATGTCATCGAAGACGGCACTCTCCCGATGCAGAAGCCTGACCTTTCGCAGATCCCGATCATGCATCACTTCCCCAAGGACGCCGGGAAGTACCTCACCTCCGCCATCGTCTTCTCACGGTACGATGGCGTGGAGAACGCCTCCATCCACCGGATGCTGGTGCTGGACGACCATCGCGTCGCTGCCCGCCTTGTTGAGGGGAGGCACACCCACGTGATGCTGAAACGAGCCCTTGCAAAGGGTGAGAAACTCCCCATTGCTATCACCATCGGGACACACCCGGCGGTCACGTTTGCGAGCTGCACCCGGGTGCCAACCGGAATGGAGCTCCCGTTCGCAGCGGAACTCATGGGCGGCACGCTCAAAGTGAAGCGGTGCAGCAACGGCGTACTCGTGCCCGATGCCGAGATCGTGCTGGAAGGTTTCATCACCGCGGAACTCACCGAGGAAGGCCCGTTTGTCGATATTACCGGCACCTATGACCCG
>CAZMCL010000116.1:0-5927 GCA_964564375.1 uncultured Methanoregula sp.
ACATCAGCACCATCGTCACGCTCCTCAACACGCACCAGATCCAGATCACGTCAATTGCCGTCCACAAGCCCACGCTCGAAGACGTCTTCCTCTCCTTTACGGGTAAGACCATCCGGGAGCAGGAAGCGGATACGAAGGAGATCATGCGCCAGCAGCGTAAAATGATGAGGCACTAAATATGGACATCATCTACACCATCTGGCTCCGGAACATGTTGCGGTACATCCGCTCCAAGAGTCGTATCATCGGCAGCATCAGCATGCCGCTCTTCTTCCTCCTGTTCCTCGGGTTTGGCTTAAACTCCGTGGTCCAGCTGCCGGAACTCGGCGGCAATTATATCCTGTTTTTAGTCCCGGGCATGGTAGCGATGAGCGTCATGTTCACCTCGGTCTTTTCCGGCATCCAGGTCATCTGGGACAAGCAGTTCGGTTTCCTGAAAGAGACCCTCGTTGCACCGGTCTCGCGCCTCGAGATCATGCTGGGCCAGACCGCAGGCGGGGCGACAACCGCGGTGCTGCAGGGGTTCATGATCCTCATCATCTCGCTGTTCATCGGACTTGAAGTCTCAAACATTGCCGGGTTTTTCATCGCACTCCTGTTCATGGTGCTCATCGGTATATCGTTCACGGCATTTGGGATCGCGATAGCATCCCGGATGGAGGACATGACCGGGTTCCAGCTGATCATGAACTTTGTCATCTTCCCGATCTTCGGGCTGTCAGGAGCGCTCTTTCCCATCAGCTCCCTGCCCGCATGGCTGGTGCCGGTCACTATGCTTGATCCCCTCACCTATGGGGTGGAAGGGATCCGATACGGCCTGACCGGGGTATCGCAGATCAACCCGGCGGTCTGCCTTGCGGTGATTGGAGGTTTTACCCTTACCATGACCTTTATCGGGGCATTCCTCTTCAGGAAGATTAAGATATAACCGGAAGATGGCAAATCCCCGTCCCCCCTTACCTTTCATGGAAATACCGGTCCCGGTCGTATGTTTTTATATGATGAACCCGTAGCATCTGGAGACGGAGAATTTCGAGGGCATACCGTGAATGACGGCACATCCCCGTGCTAATGTTCGGGCAGGCACAATTGTTCTGCTCTTATCAGATACAGCGATTGGGGAATAATGGCGACAGGGTATCAATCTCCGTCGGACAAGTGAAGGACGGTCATTGTCAGAGGACTGCACGCGTGCAACCGGGACGATAACTGCCTGGTAATGTCCTTTTAGATCCTTTGAGCGGGATGCGTGACCGTGGAACATCCTGTCAGATGAAAGACCGGCAAATACAGAATATGGAGATGATTTTTGGCCATGGAAACAATCGAAGCCATCATGACACGCCGCAGTGTCAGGAAATTTGAAAACAGGCAGATACCCAATGAAGTACTGGAGAAGATCCTCCGGGCCGGCACGTATGCCCCTTCCGCCCTTGCACTCCAGCCATGGGCGTTTGTAGTAGTGCAGGACCAGGATTTCCTCAAACGGGTCTCGGAGTACTGTATACCCATCCTGTTGTCGCATATGAAAAATGCCCATGACGGGCTGTCCGACCTGTTCCGCTCGCTTCTCGAGAGCGAAAACTACTCTATCTACTATTATGCCCCTACAGTTATCATGATCATCGGGAAGACAAAAAGCCGCTTCCGGGAGATCGACTGCTCGCTCTGTGCCCAGAACATGATGCTTGCCGCCCATACGCTTGGCATTGGCAGCTGCTGGGTCGGGTCAACGGATGTGGCGTATGACAACAAGGAACTCATGGCAGGGTTCCGGATTCCCGAAGGATACAGCCCGGTCGGCACCATCGCGTTCGGGTACCCGGCCGAGACCCCTGATGACCCGGGCAGGAATCCCCCCGACCTGACATGGATACGGTGACGGTGAAAAGCACGGACATACGCAATAAAAAACCAATAAACCTCAGCACTCCTGGGGAACCCGGCCAGTGGATGCACCGGCCGGGTCCCCTCTCTTTTCGCGGTAAGTGGTGAGATGCGGCAACCGGATGCACCCACGGCGGCGCTGGAGTGGTCAGGCCCCGGCAGGGAAGGCCTCTTTGATCAGCTCTTCCTGTTTCTTTGAGAGTTTTTCGGGAATTTTTACCACCGCCTTTACCAGCAGGTCTCCCCTTTTGTCGGAGTTCAGGTACGGCATCCCCTGCTCCCGTAGCCTAAAAAGCGTCTGGCTCTGGGTACCGGGGGGGATTTTCAGGTGCGCCCTTCCCGTGATGGTTGGCACCTCCACCTCGCCGCCAACCAGAGCGGTGACAAGCCCGATGACTACTGAACTGTAGAGGTCCGCACCCTTTCGCTCGAACGTGCGGTCCGGCCTGATGCGGACGACCGCGTACAGGTCACCGGGAGGTCCCCCGTTCCCGCCCGGTTCCCCTTCGCCGGGGATCCGCAGGAACTGGCCGTTTTCCACGCCCCGGGGGACCGAGACCTCGATCCTCCGTATCTTCTGTACCGACCCTTTCCCCTTACAGGCCAGACAGGGCTTGTCAGTGATCTTTCCCTGTCCCCTGCATGTCGGGCAGGCAGCAATATTTACCATCCGACGGTTGCCGATCATCTGCACATTCCGGATCTCACCTGTGCCCTTGCAGGTCGGACAGTCCCGCACAGAACCCGGTTCTGCTCCCCTGCCATGGCAGGCCCCGCAGGCAAAATGGTGCGGCACCCCGACGGTATTTTTCGTGCCGGAGAATGCATCGGCAAGGGAGATCTCGATCTCGTACCTGAGGTCCGCACCGCTGCGCTGCCGGGCCCGGGGGGAAACGCCGGAGAATGCATCAAAAATGTCCCCGAGGCCGAAGTCCCTGAACAGGTCCTCATAACTGGGCGGCTGATATGCGGCAGCGTCACCGGGCCGGAATTCCGCATGGCCTACCTGGTCGTACTGGGCTTTTTTCTGGGCATCGCCTAAGACCTGGTAGGCCTCGTTGATCTCCTTGAATTTCTCCTCGGCCTCTTTGCTCCCCTTGTTGAGGTCCGGGTGGAACTTCCGGGCAAGCTGACGGAATGACTTTTTTATGTCATCCGGTGATGCATCCTTTTTTAGCCCGAGAATTTCGTAATAGTCTTTCTCTGCCATGGGAAAGAGAGAGGATTATTTCTCATCCTTTACCTTGAAATCGGCATCAACAACCTTCTCCCCGCCCGGCCCGGTCGTTTCCTGGCGTGGGGGTTCATTGCCAGCAGGGGCTGTCTGCTGTTGTGACTGCGCCTGCTGCTGGGCAGCCTGCTCGTACACGGCAGAGCCGGCCTCGCCCAGCACTTTCTGGAGCTTTTCCATCTCGGCCTTGATCTTCGGGGTATCTTTTCCTTCCAGTGCTGCCTTTACCCCGACAATTGCTGCATTCACCTTCTCGATGTGGTCGCCGCTGATCTTTCCGGCCAGATCGGATTTGGTCTTTTCCGCGGTATAGATAAGCGTATCCGCCATGTTGCGGACCTCGACTTCCTCTTTCCTTGCTTTATCCTGCTCTTCGTATTCTTTAGCCTCACTGACCATCTTCTTCACATCGGCCTCTGCCAGTTTGGTGGAGGCCGTGATCGTCATCTTCTGCTCTTTACCGGTCCCGAGGTCTTTTGCCGATACATTCAGGATGCCCGAGGCATCGATATCGAACGAGACCTCAATCTGGGGAATCCCGCGGGGAGCCGGTGGAATGCCCACGAGGTTGAACTGCCCGAGGCTCACGTTGTCTGCCGCCATGGGGCGCTCGCCCTGGAGCACATGGATGGTAACGGCAGTCTGGAGATCTGCTGCGGTGGAGAAGATCTGGCTCTTCTTTGTGGGAATCGTGGTGTTTCGTTCGATCAGCGGTGTCCTCACGGCCCCGAGGGTCTCGAGGCCAAGAGTCAGGGGTGTCACATCGAGAAGCACCATGTCCGTGATCTCGCCGCCAAGGATCGCACCCTGTATCGCGGCCCCGATGGCAACGCATTCCATCGGGTCGATCCCCCGTTCCGCTTTCCTGCCGACATGGTCCTCGATGAACTTCTGGACAACGGGCATCCGGGTCGGTCCCCCGACAAGGATCACTTTCTGGATATCGTTTTTGGTGAGGCTGGCATCTTTTAAGGCCTGTTCAAACGGCTGGATGCAGCGCCGGATAATCGGATCGACCAGCTGTTCGAGTTTTGCCCGGCTCAGTTTCATGGAGAGGTGTTTTGGGCCTGCCTGGGTTGCAGAGACATAGGGCATGTTGATCTCGGTCTCAAGAACGGTGGAGAGCTCGATCTTTGCTTTCTCCGCTGCTTCCTTTACCCGGTTGACGGCCATCTTGTCACTCCGGAGATCGATGCCCTCGAGTTTTTTGAACTCGTCGGCAATCCATTCAAAGATGGCATTGTCCATGTCTGTTCCGCCCAGATGGGTATCACCGGATGTGGCAAGGACCGTGAACGTCCCGCCTCCGAATTCCATGATGGTCACATCGAGCGTGCCGCCGCCAAGGTCAAAGACCAGGATCTTGTACTCGCCGGCCCGGTCAAGGCCGTACGCCATCGATGCCGCCGTGGGTTCATTGACCAGCCGGACCACATCAAGGCCGGCAATCTTCCCGGCATCCCTGGTTGCCGTCCTCTGGTTATCGTTGAAGTAGGCCGGGACGGTGATAACCGCCTTAGTCACCGGTTCTCCGAGAAATGCTTCAGCGTCGCGCTTTATTTTCTGCAGGAGGAACGCTGAGATCTGCTGGGGCGTATACTCCTTGCCATAAATTTTGTAAACATGATTTGTGCCGATCTTCCTTTTTGCAGCGGTGACCGTACCTTCGGGGTTGCTCACGGCCTGTCTTCGTGCCGGCTCACCCACAAGGAGCTGGCCATCCGGCGTGAACGCAACATACGAGGGAAACATCTTCCCCGCAACCGTTGCACCTTCCGCTGACGGGATGATGGTCGGTTTGCCACCGAGCATCACTGCCCCTTCACTGTTCGAAGTCCCCAGATCGATACCGATAATCTTCTCTTTACCCATGGTTTTCACCTACATCTTCTCTAACGTTTTCTGCAATCACAACTTTCGAGGGCCGGATGACCTTCGATTTCAGCTCGTAACCTCTTCCTATCTCGCTCAAAATTATATCAGGGTCATTGTCGCATTGCTCCCTGCATAACACCTCGTGAAAATTAGGATCAAATTTTTTCCCCATGCAGTCAATGGGTTGCAGTCCGTAACCTGACAGGATTTTTAAGAGCTTTTTCTGGATCATGCCGATCCCCTCTTTGTTTTTTTCAAATTCAAGGGCCGGCAGCGCCCGTTCGAAATCATCGAGGATGACAAGGAGGTCTGTGATCAGGTTTTCGTTTGCGAGCGCGATGATTGCCCCTTTTTCTTTCTCGGACCATTTGCGGTAATTGTCAAAATCGGACTGGAGGTACTTCAGCCGGTCAAGTCGTTCCTCTAAAAGGAGCGTTTTTTCATCGAGTTCGGTTTTCAACCGTTCAATCTCTTCCGTCAGCTCTTCTTCTTTTTGACCGACATCATCAATATCCATTGAAAGGTGCATTCAACTCTTCCGGCTCTTTAACCTTTGCCTTATAGTCCAGGTTTTTTTTATAACCCTTAAAACATTACAGCCTGTGCCCGGGAAATGATATATTCTGTTTACCTGCCTCGCAACCTGCTGCCACGCGACGGGGAAACAACCGGGTAAGGCAACCCGTTTGCCGGTACCTGTTTGCACCTTCGTATCATCGCCCGGTTCCACGCCGGTGTCCTGAAAGAAAATTCCAGGGCCCGTAAACCGTTGCCAGAAATAAGGCCGGGTTGACGCGGTTCTTAACCGTGCATGTCAATACATGGTACTTACCGTACTTCGTATGGAGTTCACTTCAGGAGAGAGCATTATTGTCGTGGGAATTTTTGTTGCAGTTTTTGCACATATCATCAACATTGCCACGGGCACAACAGG
>CAZMCL010000117.1:0-5919 GCA_964564375.1 uncultured Methanoregula sp.
CGGATGTGGGCAAGGCCGGGTGGCACGTACTGGGTCGCACCTATGGCCTTCACTATAACAGTACCGCACTCGCTGGTTACCCGGACATTGGTGTTCTTCCAGATGCCGGCTTTCTTCATGTCGTCAGGGTGCATCTCGCAGATGGAACAGGCCTCGAAATAGTCCGGGTTTGTCTTGCCCTTCTCCATGGCAGCGCCCTCTTCAATGGAGCGCTGCGTGATCATGTTCAGTTGAATTTGTGGCATGATTCTTCCTCCCGAATCAGCTCATTCCGAGCATACCGGTCTCCCCTTTGCCGGAGAGGGTGATCACATTGTACGGACAGGCCCCGACACAGACGCCGCAACCGGCACAGAGTTCCATTTTCACGTCCATGCTGATGGACTTGCCATCCACGACATGGTAGATCTTTTCCTTGGTTACCGGGTCGAGCGTGTAGAGCTCGAGCGCGTTGACCGGGCAGGCAACCACACAGTTGCCGCAACCGGTACAGCGGTTCATATTTACATGTACTGAAAACGCCATGCACATCACACAAAATTTTGTTAACTTTGATCTTTTGAATAGGTTATTAATTAAACATTTCTAATTTATTGCAATGTTAACTAAAAATAGCATATAAGATTTTTTCCAATGCGCGGATCATTAACCTTTAATGGCAGAGATTGGCAATGAGCTGAAGAACCAATCAGATATGTCAAATGTTGTGGTGGATCAATTTGGTGTATCGATCCAATTTACCAGAAAAATTGGTCCGGTTTAGATTATCAGAAAAAGTCAGTACTGTTTTTTTCACGCACAATGGTTCCGCGGCAGATATGGGAAATATTATCGCTGATATCCCGGGCCTCCTCCATCCGGTGCGTGACAAGGACGCACGGGATTCCGATCTCTGCCACGCACTGCCGGATGATTTCCCGGACCGACCAGCTGCTCTCGGCATCCAGCCCAGTGAACGGCTCATCGAGCATGAGGAGCGCCGGTTCTGTTGCAAGTACCCGGGCAAGAGCCACCCGCTGTTTCTGCCCGCCAGAGAGCCGTGCCGCGCTGACACCGGCAAGGTCCCTGAGATCCAAACGGTCGAGCCAGTATGTGACTTGTTCCCGGACGGTGGTGGGATCGCGGTGCTGAGCCCGGAGGCCGAAAGCAATGTTATCCCGGACTGTCATGTGCGGAAAGACCGCAGACTTCTGGAAGACGTACCCGATCCGCCGATTTTCAACCGGTACATTGATTCCTGCTCCTGCATCAAAGATTGTCGAGCCATTGAACCGGATGGTTCCTGCATCCGGTGAAAGAAGCCCGGCTATGAGGTTGAGCGTCGTGGACTTCCCGGCACCATTCTCCCCCATCAGGGCAAGGATTGAACCATTCTCCACATGCAGGGATAGGTCAAGTTCGAAATCGCGTAGCTGCTTTGTGACACGTGCTTCAAGCATGCTGCACCTCCTTTGTTGCAATGAGCCGGATCGCGATCATGATGGTAAAGGAGATCAGGACGAGCAGGATGGAGATGGTTAGTCCGACATTGAAATCCCCGGCCATGTTCACGTATACAGCAAGCGGCATCGTCTGGGTGACGCCGGGAAGGTTGCCGGCAAACATGATCGTAGCCCCGAACTCCCCAAGAGCCCGGCCAAAGGTCATCACTGCCCCGGAGACAAGCCCTCCGGTAGTCAGGGGGACCACCACGTGCGCAAAGACCCGGGTGGGCGAGGCTCCGAGCGTCCGGGCGGTAAGTTCATACGCCGGGTCGAGCTGGTCGAAGATGGACTTGGCCTGCCGCAGGTAAAAAGGTGAGGCAACAAAAATCTGGGCCATGATGACGGCAAGAGTGGTGAATGCGATGGAAACACCAAGGAGATTCGCGTACTTCCCGACAAGACCGGCCCTCCCGTAGAGAACGAGCAGTGCCATACCCGCAACGGCAGGAGGGAGGACGAGCGGGAGGTCGATTATCGTATCGACCAGCACCTTGCCCGGGTACTGGTGCCGGCAATGGATGTAGGCGAACGGGGTGCCGACAATGATCACTACCGCAAGGGAGATGATCGACGTTGTCAGGCTCAGGATGAGGGCACTGGACACTTCCGGGTCCGCAAGCGACGTGAGGAAAAGACCCGGGGGTATCCGGAAAAATAGAGCGAAGATCGGTAGGACGAGATAGAGCGCAACAGCAGCAATAAGTACGCCTGCCCCGATGCAGGCAAGGGAGTGTGTGATCCTTTTTTTCAGAGGAGATATTGTCATATGCGGTCCGGCAGGCGCCGGTTGTTCTTTTGTTAAAGAATGGGGAGGATGGAAAATTTTGTCCGGTAACTCAGGGAGACCGGAACCCGTAGTCACTGAGAATCTGCTGGCCGGCGTTCGAGAGCATGAAGTTCTCGAAGTTTTCTGCAACCCCCTTGCTGGTCGATTCTTTCAGAACTGCTATGGAGTAGGTCTGGAGGTAGTTGTCACTTTTCGGAATCGTGATGGTGCTGTAGGTTCCCGGTTTTGCTGCGGTAGCGGTTGACTCATAGACAAACCCTGCATCAACTTCGCTGAGTGCAACCTTGGTAGCGACTGCAGGTTCGGAGGTCTCAAACGTGACCGTGTTTTCATATACGGAGTTTTTCCATTCCTGGCCGTAGGTGGATGCGGCTAGTTTTACCAGCGCACCATCGGTTGCGATACCGATGGGGACAGTCTTTGCCGCGCGGGCGATCTTCACGCCCGGCTCTGCCAGGTCCGTGAGTGACTTGATACCTGCCGGGTTGTCAGCCGGAAGGATGACGATGACATAGTTGGTTGTCAGGGTTTCAACGGTGCCATCCTCAAAAAAACCGCCATTGGTCAGTTCGGTGGTATACTTGGGGCTTGCAGAGATGAAGACATCCGCGTACGCACCGTTCTGTATCTGCGTCTTGATCGCCTGCGTCCCGGCAAGGTTGAACGTGACCTTGTTACCCGGATACATGGCCTCAAACCCTTCCTTGAGTTTCGGGGTCACTCCTGTGAGCGATGCTGCAGTGTAAGCAATGACATTGCCTTCCGAGTACGTGTAAACCGGTGCCGGTGTGCTGGTGGTTGCCTGCCCGGTAGCGGGAGTTTCATCCTGCATGACCGGGGCCGCTGTTGCCACTGGTATAAATGTGGGGGCCGAGAACTCCGATTGCGCAGAACTCCCTGTGCACCCTGAAAAGAGTGCGGTGATGACGAGGAGTGCAGTGATGGTGCAGATAAGAATGAACTTGCTGGAAATCTCTGGTATTCTCATAGTATCATTGTTCCTTTCTTCATGGGTTGCGTTAGAATTAATAAATAATTTATGCTTTACTTTTGAACAGAGTTAAATGAAAACTATTATAATGAATCTGGTTGCAATACTTTATTGCCCCTCTGGATAACCCGGCACCAAGGGACACATGCACACACCACACGTCATCACCATTAACATGATATCAGGGAATGAGTCCCGCTTTCGCAGATCATTCCCGATATTTTCCCGGCCGGATGAATTTACCGGATCCCCAAAAACAAACCCGATCTGCCATGATAACCCGCCACCACCTTGCCCTTACCCTTATCTGCGGGCTTTTTCCCTGCACAGCCTTTGCCGGCGCCGATCCCTTGATATTCCTCTTTATTCTGGCTGGTACGGGAATCGGGGCAATCCTCCCCGACATCCATATGAAAAGGCCGGCAAAAACCCGGCTCCTCACCGGCGCATGGTACCTGGTGCAGACCGGCCGTAAAACCGTGGTCCCTCTCATGTGCCGGTTACTCATCCTCTTTACGGGCAGCCGGACGAGTCCCGATGACAAACGCCTGACTCATTCAGTTCCCGGGATTGCTGTGTACGGGATTCTGTATACCAGTCCTGCACTTGCGGTGAGTATCCTGTTATCCGGCCATTATGTCGGATTGGTCCTGCTGGCATTTTCCGTCGGGATTTTCCTGGGCATGATTATTCATCTGGCCCAGGACCTTTGCACCCGGAAAGGGATCGTTCCCCTGTACCCATTCTCTGTTATGACCGTCCACGGATCCATCCGCCCATGCGATATACATGACCCACGGATACCCCGGTTCCATATCCAGCACGTTGCGATCTTGTTTGTGTTCCAGCTCGCGTTGTTCCTTGCCATCCTGCCTGACCCTGCGTCTCTGTACTGCGGATTCCTTTTCGCTGCGCTCTGCATAGTATCGATGATATGGCAGTCCGAAGTGCAGATTGGCCGCGATGCGGGCCAGCCATCCTCTCTGGATGAGGGTGTTGCAGGATGATTCCTGCAATGGTGTCTCTGGGATCAGGCACCATCAAACCTTTATTACCTGCCGTACGCCAAATCTCCTGTACAGGCGCTCATGAATGACTTCCTCATGATCCCGTTCATCTCTATTGGTACCCTCCGTTCTCCCTTTCCCGACCCCGCCGGCATATCCATTCAGCACGCCGGGGCAAAAGCAGTGCGTTGAAAATTGTCCTTGACGAACAGTTCGAAAAAGGGCTCCGGGATGCAAAGCGCGCTCTCATGCGCGGATACTAAGGAAAAATGTGAATAGTTAACCTGTAGTAATTGACTTTCAAAACTCTATAAATTTTTGAGATTGATTAAAAAAAGCTCAAAAAAAGTCACTACCCACCAATAATCCCCAATTTTCATGAAAATTTCAGCACTCTTAAATACCGTTCTACCAGACCTAATTTTGTCACGAGGTGTGATACATGGATTTCAATTACGTACCAACAACATGCCCGTATTGCGGGACCGGGTGCGGCTTCAACCTTGTCGTCGTGGACAAGAAGGTTGTCGGCGTCCAGCCCTGGCAGCGCAATCCGGTCAACGAAGGAAAGCTCTGCCCCAAGGGCAACTATGCCTGGGAGTTCGTCAACAGCCCTGAACGGCTGACCAAGCCGCTCATCAAGAAGGACGGCAAGTTTGTCGAGGCTTCCTGGGACGAAGCTTACAAGCTGATTGCTGAGAAATTCAAGAAGTACCAAGGTGAACAGAGTGCATGCCTTTCCTCTGCACGTGTCTCCAACGAAGAGAACTACCTGATGCAGAAGTTTGCCCGTGCAGTCCTCAAGACTCCCAACGTCGACCACTGCGCCCGGCTCTGCCATGCATCCACGGTCGTCGGTCTGGCCGGAGCATTTGGATCCGGTGCAATGACCCAGTCAATTGCAGATATTGCCGAGTCGAAGTGTCTTCTTATCATCGGAAGCAACACCTTCGAGCAGCACCCGCTGATCGGGCGCCGCGTGATGCAGGCCAAGGCAAACGGTGCAAAGATCATCTACGTCGACCCGCGTCTCACTGCGACCGGGAAGCAGGCTGACCTGTTCTTACAGTTCTATTCCGGTACCGATGTGGCATTACTCAACTGCTTCATGCAGCTGATCATTAAGAACGGCTGGGAAGCCAAAGACTTCATCAAGAACCGGACCAAGGATTACGAGAAGGTCAAAGAGATCGTGATGAAGGACACCTACAGCCCTGAGAACGTCTCGAAGATCACCGGCGTCCCCGCGGCGGATATCATCACTGCTGCTGAGTGGTTCGGGACATCCGGTCAGTCTGCAATCCTCTACTCGATGGGTATTACCCAGCACACCACCGGTGTGGACAACGTCAAGTCGGTTGCAAACATCCAGATGCTGACCGGCAACCTCGGAAGACCTGGTACCGGTATCTGTGCACTGCGTGGCCAGAACAACGTGCAGGGTGCCTGCGACATGGGAGCCCTTGCCAACGTGTACTCCGGTTACCAGTCGGTCATCGTCCCCGAAATGAAGAAGAAGATGGAGGACGCATGGGGCTGCGATATTGCCGAAGGTAAGGTCGGTCTCCCCGTCACCAGGCTGATCAATGTACTCGCTGATGAGCCCGGCAAGGTCAAATGTCTCTACATCATGGGCGAGAACCCGATGCT
>CAZMCL010000118.1:0-5895 GCA_964564375.1 uncultured Methanoregula sp.
TCACAAGCCATCCACGAGTCCGAGCTGAAGCTGATGAAGCTCGATGCAGATAAGGAGCGGATCACCGCACAGGTGGCCGCAGTAGAGGAACGTGCCCGGACGCTTGGCCTCGAGATCGAGATGCTCAAACAGCAGGTGGGCGAGATGGATACCACCCTCTCGCTCACCGAGATCGAGGGGAAGATTGCCGAAGCTGACGGCGCCCTGCGGAAGATCGGGGCCGTGAACATGCTCGCCATCGAGGAATATGAAAAAGTTGACCGTCAGGTGAGCGAACGGACGGAGAGGAAAGAGACCCTCTCCACAGAACGCGAGACCTTAATCGCCCGGATCGAACAGTTCGAGAAGATGAAGTACGAAGCCTTCACGACTGCGTTCAGGGCAATCGATAACAACTTCCGGGAGATCTTCGCCCGGCTCACGAGCGGCAGCGGGCATCTCGTACTGGAAAACGAAGAGGACCCCTTCACCGGAGGTATGACCTTTGCCGTCCAGCCCCGGGACAAGAAGGTGCACCTCCTCAACTCCCTGTCAGGAGGTGAGAAGTCCTTAACAACGCTCGCGTTCATCTTCTCCATCCAGCGCTACATCCCCGCCCCGTTCTATGCATTCGACGAGGTTGACATGTCGCTTGACGGGGCGAACGTGGAGCGGATTGCCTCGATGGTGACGGAACTCGCCCCAAAGACCCAGTTTATCATCATCTCGCTGCGTAAACCCATGATCGGGGCAGCCCAGCGGATCATGGGCGTGACGCTCCGCTCCGACAAGAGCACGCTTGTTACGGGAGTGAAGGCCCATGCCGGAGGATGAGCCAGAAGGAACGGGCGGCAATGCGTCCCCTTCCCCCCCGGGCAATGCAGCAAATTCCGGCGATGAACAAGCGGACCTCCCGGAAGGGACGGGGACCATGACCCGGGTTTGCGATATACCTCTGGAAGGAGATGGCGGGAAATCGCTGACGGTTGAAGGAGTAGTCGAGGATCCGGTCGAGATCCTGGTCGGCCTTGCCGAGAAGGGAGAGATCGACCCGTGGAATATCGATATCATCGAAGTGACCGACCGTTTCCTCTCCGAACTGGAACGCCGGCGTGAACTCAACCTCCAGCTCTCTGGACGGACACTCTTCTATGCTGCTACCCTCATCCGGATGAAATCCGAGCAGCTGGTGATAATCGATCCCCCTGAAATTGAGGACGATGGCGAAGGGGAGGACCTCTTTGGCGACGACTTCGGGGCCGGCCTTTCCGAGGACATCGATTACAGCGGGAGGCTCGGCCCCATCGAGCGGCTGGAGCACGAGATCCAGCGCCGGCTCGACCGGAAGAACATGCGCAAAAGCCCCATCACCCTCTTCGAGCTGATCACCGAGCTCAAGAACATCGAGAAGGAGGAGCGCCGGCGCCGCAGGATGAACGTGGACCATGGTGAGTCGTTCCTGATTGACGCCGATGACGTGGTGAGCATTGCTCACGAAGAGGGGTTCCAGGAGTCTTCCATGACACGGCTCGCGGAGTACCTTGAAGGGCTGGAGATCGACGAGGAGATGACGCTTGCAGAGCTCTGCGAAAAGATGGAATGGGGGATTCCGGAAGTGTTTATCCCGCTCCTCTTCCTGGCACTTGACGGACGGTGTACCCTCCGGCAGGAAGAGTTCTATGGGGATATCTTTGTGCAGATCTGCCGGGCTGAGGGGGAGCAGAATCCTGCATCTTGATCGGGAAATGGTGTATCCGCGTCAGGTTTTCAAAAGTCGGAAACTGATCTGATACCGGTAGAATTTGATTGAAGGCACCATTGTCAGTGCCCTGCGAATTCGCTGATCATCATCCAACGCGATGATAACTCCTGCTACGATCTGACCGTTTTCAGCCAGTTCTTCCTGAACATATCCCATATATCGAAGTACCTGACCAACAACAACATCACTTGCACGACCTTTCTTCAATTCGACTACCAGTAGTCGTTTCTTGTCCTTACTGATAGCAAGGATGTCCATTGGTCCCGTGTCCGTCGGGTATTGCTGACCGGCCTTTTCCCCACCCTCTTCATAAATGTTGTATTCTTTACCCAGATCGGTCTGGGGCCAGTTCTGTACAAGGAAGTCTTCGAGATGCTTCTCCATTGCAAATGCAACAGGATCTTCGACAGTAGGATCGTTAGATATGATTGTAGGAATCGCATTAACCAGCTTATCGATTTCAATCTGATGTCGAGTGATATCCGAAATCATACCTCCGGCTCTGATGGAGTTCCATAGTTCATCACTTATAGCAGCGCGTTCGATGGCCTGTGAAAACCATTGAACCGATCTCCGATGAGGAAGAATTGGATCAGGGACATACGAATAATCACTTGTAATTTCACCGACATGATAAAAACCTGAACCATCAGGGCACAGCACGAGGTCGCCTTTCTTGAGACCCTTGGCAATAGTCCAGAGAAATCCGCACGCAAGACCCGCTCCGATCTTTGAAAAATCCGGGTTTCTCTCTAAAAATATCGGAATAAACCTATTATTGAATTCACGCCATACATCTGGGAGATTGTGGGTAAGATCCTCCGCGATACCAATATCTGCACCAATAAAATTACCGGAAAAACATTGTTCTGCAAAAACACTCTTTTTTCCGAGTATCACGCGATAATATTTCCTCATTTCAACCATCAGTTCTTTATTAAGAATTCCTGTCTTACCCCTGCTTAATGCCTTTGATTTTATTCGGCGCCACTTCATGATCAGTTACGATGAACACTGCCACCCCCGACGGGGTGCCCCCACGGCAGCTCAATTTCCGGCTAATAAAAGGCAATCTGCCCCGCAGTGCATCAGAGTGGTCATGAGGCGGGAGCCCTCGTAAGTTTCCGCGTTTCATGCATTCAACCCTTCTTAATGTCCCGCCAATACCTTCAATACCTCCCGCGTGAATATCGGATCACCTAACAAAACAGCCGATACCGATATGACAACAACCGATACTCATCTCATGGAATGGATCCAGACGAAGCGCGAGCGCCTTGACGCCCTGCGCCCGCTGGATCGTGACCTGATTGCAAAACTGCACGAAGAGATGCGGCTCCTGCATACCTACAACTCCAATGCTATTGAAGGTAACACCCTCACGCTCTCCGAGACAAAACTTGTCCTTGAAGAAGGGATCACGATTGGGGGTAAGACCCTCCGCGAGCACCTTGAGGCAACAAACAATGCACAGGGGTATGACCTCATTGTCCGGCTGGCTCGTGAACAGGCACCGATCACCCATGTGACAATCCAGCAGGTTCACGAAGTCGTCACCCAGAGTATTCTTGAGAGCGCCGGACGGTACCGTATCCGCAACGTGCGTATCACCGGTGCAATCCGTTCCCCGACTGACTGGCAGCATATCGTCCGCGAGATGGACGAGCTGATTGCGGATGTTGCACAGGAGGATCGCACGGTCATTGAGATGACGGCATATTTCCATCACCGCTTCGTTGCGATCCATCCCTTTGTTGATGGGAACGGACGGGTTGCCCGGTTGCTCGGCAACCTGTACCTGATCCGGAACGGATATCCCACGATCGTTCTCGACCAGAAGAACCGGCAGCAGTATTACCGGGCTCTCCGCGAAGCGGATAGCGGAAATCTTCTCCCCTTCACCGGTTTCATAGCAAAAGCAGTCAGCGATTCGCTCTCCCATTACCTTGCGGTTGCAGGGGGAAAGGAGACCCTTGTCCCCCTTGGTGAACTGGCGAAGGCGTCGCCGTATTCGCAGGAGTACCTGAGCCTTGCGGCACGCAAAGGGCTTCTTGATGCTACCAAGGTCGGCGACACATGGCATGCGACACGGCGGGCACTGGAAGAATATATCCGTGATCACGGCCGGAAGTGAGAAGGATCCTGGAAGTGTTCATCCCGCTCCTTTCCCTGGCCCTTGACGGCCGGTGTACCCTCCGGCAGGAAGAGTTTTATGGGGATATCTGGGTGCAGATCTACCGGGTGGGGAAGACCTCTGATCTCGTACCAGGCTCTTTTTAATAAACGTTAACGTTCGACAGATACATCGAATAACTCTTTTGAAAGACCCGGATTTTGGATTGTACGTGTTACCGGATCCTTAAAAAAACGGGCATCAGGACACGTGTTAAAATCTGTCCGTTTGTGTTGACCGGAAATATGGGCAATTTTGAGTAAAAGCCCCGTAAATCTGCAGAATCGCTTTATTTTTTTGAAAAAACCAAAGAGTAAAATTTATATTTAATTTAGTAAAGTATGATATATGCATAAAAAATTTTTTGCTGTTATTTTAGTATTGTTGATATTTTGTGTATCTGTCGTATATGCCGAAGATCCTGCGGGCGACGGAATCCCCGTCCCTGACGGGACCCTCAACATATCGTATTCCAACATGACATTGAGTTCTCCTGACGGTTCATCGTCATGCACATCCTGCGACGGACCCGTGGTGCAGGACCTGATTGTATCGCAACAGGAAGCGTTTGCGGCAGCATCGCCGTCCGACTGGGATGTCGCGGTGCGTTTTGATCAGGCTGACCATAATTATTTCTATCCTTTCCGGTCCCAGTCAGGGATTGTGGGCCAGACGTATTATGAAACACTGACAGAGTCCGAAAACCCGGCCATGGACAATTACATCCCCGATTGTTACTGGGGCTGTGGATGGCAGTCCTGCCACTGGGCACAGCTTGCACGGCAGCGTTGTCTCGACCTGCCCTGCTCCTGCTTTGATCTGGACCCTGCTCAGGATGGATGTATCTGTTACATGGGTATAAAATCCGCTTCACGGCTTGACGGCTGGCACGTGAAAAGGACGAAGATCACCGATACGAAATACCGTCTCGAAATCAAAGGGTACTCCCGCCCGGACTGCTATTACGGCAGATCATACGTCCGTGGCGAACTCCTTCTCAACCCCGGCAGTCTCTGGGAAGTGACCCGGACGAATGCCTGCAGCGTCCAGGAGGATCAGGTTTCCCCGATGCATACAACATACTGTCAGGTGTCTGAAAAATCAGTTCAGTTCGCATCGGCAGGGGATTGTGGCAGTTGTTGCGCATGCGAAGACTCCGGGCAACTCAATATTGACGTGATAGTTGAAAGGACCGGGGGAACGACACCAGTCCTGACAGATACCCGCATATCCAATATTTGGGAGAGGAAATTTGCACAGATTGAGGCGGAGCACGGTTCAGCTGCCGTGCAGAATTACATCATGACAACAGTACTCCTCAACCAGCCGCAGGTTGTCTGGGACGACATCGAAGCGGACGTCCGCAATGATAATTCGGTGGACAGCGTCAGGTCGTATCTGGAAAATACTCAAGGGACCCTTTACTCGGATAATATCGAATTGCCAAAAGTGCATGACGGGCTTTACGCGTCCGGGGTAACTGTGACGGATCTGGGCCAGGTACTGAAGATAATCCTCCCCCTCACCAAGGCCAATATGGTCTCTATTGGCTCACCAGTCGGTGTTTATAACTGGGAGACCGTCGGAATTACGGATTATCACCAGAACGCGTACCAGTTCAACGTAAACAAGAAGCTTCCGACAATCGGGGATGCGGCTTCGAAATACATGTTTCCCGCAATGCCGATATCAGGCAATTACCACATCACTGTCTGGGCCACTTCTGTAGGCTCTGACCGCATCGATGCGCTGATAACGGATCCTGACGGGAGACGCGTGGGCACAATTGTTACGGGCACAACCACTAGTGAGATCAATGAAATACCGGGAGCGGTCCTGCTGGCCGATGTCCTCTTCAACGAGTCGGCGCAGATGGTAGGTGTTGCCATAATCCCCAATGCGTCTGCTGAAGATTACGGTATAACCATCTATGGAAAGGAGCAGGCGGATTTCCAGATGCAGGCCCTGAACTGGCACGAAG
>CAZMCL010000119.1:0-5884 GCA_964564375.1 uncultured Methanoregula sp.
TTGAAGGAAACCGGGAGTGAAGATATTCTCTCGGTTGTTGAAGGATGCAAAGATGTGGGCGATACCCCATTTTTCCTTATCGTCTGCTGCCATGTTATCTCATCCCTCCGCGCGAGTATCCGCTCGGTGCTGCCTTTGGAGTGCTCCCGGGCTTTGCGATCCGCTCCTTCTCAGCATGAGAATCGGAGACGAACGGGGACTTGCCATAGTAGGAGACCTGCGCTTCCTCAACCCGGGTTACCCGGTAGCTGGGGATGCTGGTGCGCCTGCCGTTGATGGCAATATGCCCGTGGGTGATGAGCTGGCGTGCCTGCTTCGGCGACCGTGCGAGACCCTTGCGGTATACAAGAGTCTGGAGCCGGCGTTCGAACTGGGCCTGGACCTTGAGAGAGAGGACCTCATCGATACCTGCGTCAGGACCGAGAAGGCCTGCACGCTGAAGGTGGCTGATGAGCTCTTCCTTCTTGGCCTCGTACTGCGCCTTGTGGGCGGGGTTTGATCCGAGAGCCAGCAGGCCGCGGGCGGCCGTGCGGTATTTCCGCAGCATGCTCTGGGCCTTCCAGACTTCACGCTTGTTCCGGAGTCCGTATTCTACGACGAGACGGGTCTCGGCCTCGATACGGGTCTTCTCGAACGGGCGCTTGGGCGTCTGGTAGGACTTGTGGTTCTTACCTGGGTATCCCATGGTTAGTTACCTCCTGCAGATTTCCTCTTGACACCCACGGTCGAACCGGTTCTGCCGGTGGACTTGGTGCGCTGGCCACGGCATTTCTGTCCGGTCTCGTGCCGGATGCCACGGTAGCAGCGGATCTTTCTCATGAGGTTGACATCCTCGTCCTTGGCCAGGCCGACATCGGGGCCAAGCAGGTGCTTGGTCTCACCGGTGTAGACATCCTTGGGACGGTTCGCCATCCATGATGGGATCTTCGATACGTATTGTTCAACAGCGGCACGGATCCGGTCAACCGACGCATCGTCAATGCGGCCGAGCAGCGCGTACTCGTCCACATCTGCCATGCGGGTGATAACCGATGAGGTATGCCTGCCGACACCCTTGATGCCGGTGAGAGCCACTCTCACGGATTTGGTACCATCGAGATCGGTGGTACCAACCCTTACGAAATACTTTATGTCTTCTTCCTGAGCCATCCAATCCCCTCGATCGTGAGATTTTCTCTTTAGCGCTGAGGGAGGGATTTGAACCCTCGAGTCCTTTCGGACACAGGTTTAGCAAACCTGCGCCATACCAGGCTTGGCTACCTCAACAGAGGAATCTCGCATCTTCTCAGACACTCGCAGCAGATGATCCGCTGCTCCATGAATGGTGCTTTATTATATGGTAAGGTAGTGGTAATAAGCGTTACGTAGATACAGGATGCTAAAGCACCGTGATTTCTACGAGATAAATATCAGAAAAACCGGAAACGTGAATTTCATCTATATTGATAGTGGGTATTTACCGCACTCGCTTTTCTGAGTATCTAAGTATGGATCGCATGGTATTTCAAAAGAGTTATGGGGGTATCACCGGATAATTCCTTAGCAAGAACAGTCAGCAGCCCCATGTAAATAATTATGAAATATTTTTGTGGATGTAATTACCCCCGCCCGGCCCGTTCCGGACCTGCAATATAACAAGGGGGTCGGGCAGGGACAGACTCTTTGCACGCGCCCGAGATGAACATGGGGCAATCTCACACAGCATCCCCGCTTATCGAATGAAGAAACGCCAGGAACCATGGCCGTATCCCGCGATTTTTCCTTCCGGGCCGCAAGGTCCGGAAGAAAATTCCGGAACTGCCCCTGCCCGACCCCCCTTTTCGCAGATGCCAAAAAAGGCATCGTTTCCACTGGAAACTCCGAAGGGTATTTTGCTGTTTTTCCTTCCACAGGCACCAGAGGGGGGTCGGGCAGGGGCAGACTTGTGCGCGACCCTGAAACCGCGATTAAAATTTTTCCGGAAAAAAGTGGGGCCGGCCCCTCAACCCAGCTCGAACGTGGTCACACCGAAGGTCTCGTGAGGTGGCAGGGGCAGGTACTAATTGGAAGCTGGAACAGCACCCGTCCAGTTACGCTCTATGCAGCAGATTAAATTTATACAACGTTTTCTTATAATTTAACAGGCTTGATCCGATGAATAAGAGCACCCTGGTTTTTCTGGCAGGTACCGGCATTGTCATTGCCGCCCTGTTTGTCATGATAACAGAACCGGCGTTAATAAAATCCGTTTCCACACAGGGATACGACTCGTCCATGTACATGCCGCTTCCAAAAGAAACGCTCCTCCTTGAAGACCGGCTGAGTTCCACGCCGCTGCTACTGTATGCGCCGGTCGGGGGGTTGTCGGGTCCCCTGTACTGGCTGAACGGCCCGGATACCCTGACATACGAATACCAGTTCCATTCCCGCGGTTTCGGGCCCGGCAATGTCACGCTCACGGTCCATGAGGTGGAAAACCCGATGAGTACAATTCCGGTTAATCCGTCACCCGGAACAGAATCCCATATTCTTCCGGATCATTTCAGTTTTGATCCCGATGAGATTGTCACGGCGCAGCTCAACATAACCGTCCTTCCGGAGGGATACCGCCATAATGCCACCATCCGGACGTTCTGGATTCATACCGGTGTCGATGGCATGCCCAATGCCGTGGCCGATGACTGGGTCCGCCTCCGCATGGGAGACAGGCCCGTTAGCGATATCTCCCGTCACGCAACTGCCAGTACAGAGGCCCGCGGGATATCCATACGTAAAGGAGGGATCTGGAAAGGGAATACAACCCTGAAACTTGGAGAACGGGACACCGGCCGGGTATATATCTGGTTCCAGGAGCTTGACTGCGAAACATCAGGAATGTCATCGCTGGATACACCGGAGCCCACGAGTCCCGACTGGCCGCACATTTCTGTTTCCCCTTGTGAATTTGTCGGGAGGAGTTTCGGGAACTATAACCTGACAACGACAATCGATACCGGTTCTCTGACACTCCATCCAGGAACATACTGCTATGGAATCAATGTCGAGACCACCGGCAGCCGTACAAGTTCTTCCTTTAAAATTGATGTTATTCCATAACCGGGCGGCCCCTCATCCCAGCTCAAACGAAGTAACGCCGAATATTTCCCCAAGCGGCAACGGCACCGGTTCCTTTGTCGTGTAGAGCCGGGCGGTAAAGAAAAACGGCGTCATCTTCCGGTCCTCCACAAGTACGACCGCGGCCTTGTTTGGCACCGGGATGTCAAGGAAGAACGGCTCACCCGGGATTCCCGCAACAAGCCCGTCGAGGATGAGTTCCGCCGTCGCCCGATCGCGGGCAAAGAGCGGCCCGATCTTGTGGCCGTTGCGGCAGGCCCGCCGGACACCATACCCGGAGATCTTCCCCTCACGGTCCAGCCGTGCAAGCCCGAAATGGCTCTCCTGCCGGATCCAGCAGCGGAGAAACGCTTCGCGCTGTGCGGGGAAGTGGGCAGTGTCATAGGCGAGCAGGTCGGCAAACTTCACGTCCATGAGGGAAGTAAGACCGTCCGGCATCTTCCCGCCACCACTACCTTCGTACCGGGCATTGTTGTAGTGCAGGAAGAGATCGCCGGACCCTTCGTACTTCGGCACCATCGCGACAACGCCGTCGACACCCAGGACACGCTTTCCGGCATGGCTCATTGCGTAGCGGGCGAGCTGCATCCCGATACCGCCAGCCCGGTGGGCCGGGTCGACAATATAGAAGCCTCCGAACGAGAAGTTATCATCATAGTTCACGACAGCGGCAGTCCCCACGATCTTCCCGTCGATTTCGGCGCAGAAGAAACCCTCCGGGTCCACCGGCCAGAAGCACGCTGCATCACGGAGACCGGGGTTCCATCCCTCGGCAGCTGCCCAGTCTACCGCGATCGCGGCCTCCTCTCTCTTCATCTTCCGCAACGTTACGCCCGGCACTTCCATGGGCAGGGATATTGACCCGGATTCTTGATACGGTTGACGGTTTTATTTCGCCCGGAACAGCGACGCTTATAATGGATTATCTTATTCATCATGTAGTTCCAGGCGTTTCCTTGCAGGAATGGACGAGCAGCCAGAGTACCGGCACGGCTGCGCACTGAATAATAAACATGAACCCGGCAGCATAGATGGCTCCGGCCGTGTAGAGTGCGCCGATAATAACGCTACCGGCAAACCATGCCCCGCCGTAGATAGTATTGAAGATTCCATACGCAAAACCCCTCCCTCCCGGGGGCGTGAAATCCGCAACCGCGGCACGGAGAACGGTCTCCTGCATTCCCATCGAGGCACCCCAGAGTACGGCTCCCAGAAGGGCTGCCGCATATAAGGGAGAGAATGCAACGAGAGGTATGAGAAGCCCTACAACCGGGACGAGAAAGAGAACCCGGAGGCCGTACCGGTCGTACGCTTTCCCAACGGCAAGAGCTACAACCGCATCCACTCCCATAGCAATGGCATAAAAGACCGGGATCTCAACATCGGAGAGGATCCCGAGTGCCTTGTAGTGATAAGCCAGCAGGGGGAAGACGATGAACCCCGCCATAGTGATGGCGGTGAACACCGCATAGAGGTTGAGACTGCGCCGGTTGCCTGCCGTTTCTGCCATAACCGCCGTCTTTTGTCCCGCTGACTCGAAACCCATGGGATCCGGCATGCTCCTCCATGCAACGACCAGTGCGATGATGAGCAGGACAAAGGGGACTGCAAGGAGGGTAAAACCGCCCCGGTAATTTCCTCCGGCTGCAAGGGCGCCGACAAAGAGGAGCGGCCCGGCGATTGCACCGATCTGATCGAGTGCTTCATGAAGGCCAAAGCCCCACCCCCGCCCTATTGCGGAGGTCGCATGCGAGAGTACGGCATCCTTTGCCGGGGACCGGACTGCTTTTCCAATCCGTTCGGTGATGAGCAGGAGAGCCGCAATTTCCCAGCTGCCGGCAAGGACAAGGAGCGGGATCGCCCCGATCATCAGGTAGCCGGCGATGACGAAGGTCCAGTACTGGCGCGACCGGTCAGCAAGATACCCCGTCGCAATCCGGATCCCGTATCCGACAAACTCCCCGAAACCGGCGATGAAAGCAACCGCAAATGCCGATGCCCCCAGCGTAAACAGGAACGGGCCGGCAACGCTCCGGCCGCCTTCATAGACCACATCGCCAAGCATCGCAACGATCCCAAAGAGGATCACGAGCCGGTAGGCACGAGAGCGCTTGCCGGGGTCTTCGGATACAGGTGACATGGATTCAGGACTCAAGAGCCGTTTTTTCGCTCTAAGATTATAGGGATTCCGGCATTATTGGGGATAAAACCACTCTCAACAGCAATTGAAGAGCACAAAAAAAGAGGAGAATTTTTGATGCCCTACAGGGCATTCACGAGCGAGTGCCGGGTAACGATCCCGGCCAGTTTGCCCATGTCCATCACTGGGATGGCGCTGATACCTTTTTTAAGCATGATGTCAACAACATCGGCTGCATTCGCTGAGCGCTCCACCGTGATGAGCGGGGCGCTCTTGATGTCCTTGACCAGCATGTTCCGGATGCGGTGGTCCTGGTGGTTGTCCTCGACTGCCTCCCGGAACTTCCGCATAGCGACAGCAACATCGGTCTCGGTCACCATTCCGACATACTTCTCGTTTTCCGATACCACGAAGCGGGTGATGTTGTCATCCAGCATTCGGCGGCGAAGGTGGACCACGCGTTCCTCGGAATCTATCGTGACAACTTTCTCGATGGCGCTGCTGATCCCATCATCGGGGATATACTTTTTCAGCAGATCACCTGCCGAAACCTGCCCGATCAGCTTGTGGTCGCTGTCGTAAACCACTACCAGCTTGTAGCGCTGGAGCAGCGGGATGAGCACGTTCACGCTCTCATCCGGGTAGACACTG
>CAZMCL010000120.1:0-5867 GCA_964564375.1 uncultured Methanoregula sp.
AAATGCCCTTGACTGTCTCTCCTATGAGCTGGTCCATAACAGAGAAAGCCTGGCCGAGCGGGAGGTTCGGGACGAAGTTCTTCAGCCGGTTGTTGTCGAGGACAATTACCGAGTCTGCAGCTGCTGCGAAGGCCTCAAGACCTTCCTCTGCACGGATAAGGCGTGCCTTCTCAACCTGGAACGGGTAACTGACCATCCCGACGACAATAGCGCCCTGCTCTTTTGCAATTTGTGCTACAACAGGTGCGGAGCCGGTACCGGTACCTCCTCCCATTCCCGCGGTTATGAAGACAAGGTCTGCTGATTCAAGAATTGCCTCAAGGGTCGGGCGGGCCATCTCGGCTGCACGTTTCCCGACATCCGGGTAACCGCCGGCTCCGAGTCCCTTGGTTAAGGATTTCCCGATGAGGATGCGCTTGTCAGCCTGGATCATATCCAAATGCTGCTTGTCTGTGTTGATCGCAATCGTTTCTGCACCGGATACTCCCATGTGGTGGATACGGTTCACGGTGTTGTTCCCTGCCCCTCCGCAACCGATGATGACGATCCGTGGCTGACCCACGAAGTCATCTTCCATTGCAGTGGCAGTGCCGGGCTTGATCATTTCCTTCTCAATCGCGGCATTTTTTAAAGCGTCGTTGATTATGCTCTGCATTTCTCTACCCTCTCAAACCTTGAATGAAACCTGGTCGCTTTCCTTCAGGACACGGCTGGCGCGTTTTTCTACAAGATCGCGCACCGCTGCCCTTACAGCCTCAGAGACATTGGGATACTCCCCTGAGTCAACCAGCTGCTGGAGGAGGTTGATCTGCTGTTCGGGTAACCGGAGCGTGATTCTTTGCATCATTGTATCTCTCATTTCTGACATATGTCTGGCTTATGTCATACATATGTCAGACAAAGAGAACCCTTGTGTCTGACTTAACCAGATATAGCAAAATACCACTGGGATGTATAAAAACTTTGTTGTTTGCATGAGCATGTCTCCGCACAACGCATTTATGACTGTAAATTAAACTATTCTGGAAAAGGAGCGGATTTTGGTGGTTGTTGACTTTCCCAAGCGGGTTGTTCATGGGGGTACTGGAAAGCGGCAGCGGGAAAAAACCCGAAAAAACGTGCTGGATTTCAGCGCGAGTGTCAACCCGTTCCCTCCAGCCATTGACTGGCACTTCGATCCGGCTGATCTTTCGTATTACCCGGATGACAGCTACAGTGAGCTGAAAGCAAGGATAGCGCAGGTCTTTGGCCGCAAACCCGAAGAGATCTGCGTGGGCAATGGATCAATCGAGATTATCCGTGCCTTATGTGCAGTCACACTAGGTCATTCCCAAAAAACCCGGCATTTTTTCCTGGAGACTCCCACGTTTGGCGAGTACGAACTCTCTGCCCGTTTAGCCGGGGCGGAACGGACTGCTGATCCCGATGCTGCCGATGTCTGGTTTGTCTGCAATCCCAATAACCCGACCGGGACCTTGTGTCCGCAGGCAGATATCCTCTCCTGCCTCGAACGGGCAAAGCGTCATGGCGGGCTGCTCTTCTGCGATGAGGCTTTCATTGGCCTTGCCGATCCACGCGAGAGTCTTGTCGGAGTCCGGGATCCGGGCCTGTTTGTCCTGCACTCCTTAACTAAAACGTTCTCGGTACCGGGTCTTCGAATCGGGTTCGGTTTCGGGGATCCGGATCTTGTAGGGAAGATCGAGACTGCCCGGTCACCGTGGAGTGTGAATGCCTATGCGGAAGCTTTTGCCATGGAGGCGCTGTTGCACCTTGACGATCTTGCACAATCCCGGGCTGCCATTGCAAAAGAACGCGACCGGCTTGTGTCAGCGCTAAACGATCTGGGCCTGACCTGCCAGCCATCAGCAGTCAATTATCTTCTCGTGGAATGTGGCCGGGAAGCCTCGCCCTTGTGTGAAGAACTGGCCCTGAAAAACATCCTTGTCCGGGATTGCACCTCCTTTGGCCTTCCGACAAGCATCCGCATTGCGGTAAGGACCCGGGATGAGAACATGCAGCTCCTGGAGGCGCTGGCATCGTGCATGCGCTGATCATGGCCGGTGGTGCAGGAAGCCGCCTTGCTATGGGAGAAAAACCCTTAATTTCCCTTTGTGGCCGCCCGATGATCGGTTATGTCATCGAAGCCTTCCGATCAGCCGGTTGCGAACCGGTTGTTGTGGCATCGCAGAAAACCCCGATGACAACGAACTGGTGCAGGGCACAGGGAATCCCCGTTGTCAGGGCCCTTTGTAATGGTTTTATTGAAGATATGGTGGGAGCGGTAAGCGACCTGGATGAGACAGGTCCGGTCATAGTCAGCGTTTCCGATATCCCCTGCATCACTCCGGCAATCATCACATCTATCCTTGAGGTCTATCATGACTGTGAAAAGGATGCGTTATCAACCTGGGTGCCGGCATGTCTGGTCAAATCCTGCCGGGGCGGCATGCCTTACCGTGAACAGGTGGATGGGATGGAGGTCTGTCCAGCCGGCCTGAACATCCTCCGCTGCGATTGCATTGATTCTGAACAGGATGAGTACCGGCTCCTTCTCGATGAGCCGCGCCTGGCCCTGAATGTCAACACCCGGGAAGACCTTGCCCGGACCGGATTGTTTCTGGAATCTGTTTAGTATTTTTTTGTTTGAAATCTGCTGTTAGTTGTATCCATTACGTCTCAATTTGTGTCATTCACAACAAAATACGAGTAATCCTGCCTCTTTTTTAGGCAATGCATATTAATGTGCACACCCTAGATCTTGCTATTATGGGAGAGTCGCAGGAGATAGAGCTGCGGGGTCACATTATCGACTCCGGTATTATGACACAGCTCTTCGACCGGGTAATGGACATGGGTGGCAACTTTGAGATCCTCATTTTTGACATCGGTAAGAAGAAGACCGACCCAAGTTATGCCCGCCTCCGGATCAGTGCCTCATCAAGTATAAAACTGCATTCCATCCTGTCCGAACTTCACCGTCTCGGTGCGAGACCGGTTGAAGTGAAGGATATTATCCTTGTTGCGGCTGATGCGGACCGTCATGCCCCTAAGGGATTCTACACAACCTCCAACCACCCGACCCAGGTAAAGTACGGGGGGGAATGGATCGATGTCGGAGCAATGGAGATGGATTTCCTGATCGTTGTTGACCCGGTAACGAAAACCGCAACAACACGTGCGTTGGGGAAGATCAAAAAAGGCGACCTGGTTGTCATTGGGGAACAGGGGGTGAGCGTAATCTATCCCGCACGTCCCCGGGAACAGAGCGTATTTGAGTTTATGCACGGGACGGTGTCTTCCGAACGCCCCAGCGAGACGATGATTGCCAATATTGCAAAAGAGATCCTCGAGATCCGTAAAAAAGGCGGAAAAATTGCTGTTGTAGGGGGGCCGGCCATTATTCATACCGGTGCCGGCAAGGCCCTTGCCGGCATGATCCGCAACGGGTATGTCGATGTCCTCTTTGCCGGGAATGCACTCGCCACTCACGATATTGAATACAATCTTTTTGGGACCTCGCTCGGGATGGACATCTCAACCGGCAACACGGTCATGGGTGGGCACAAACACCATATCTATGCCATCAGTGAGATCATGCGAGCCGGATCCATCAAAAATGCGGTTGACACGGGCGTCATTACCGGCGGGATTATGTACGAATGCGTGAAGAAGAATGTCCCCTTCGTCCTTGCCGGCTCCATCCGCGATGACGGTCCGCTCCCTGATGTGATACAGGATGTCATGGAAGCACAGGACGCGATGCGAAAACATATCGAAGGGTGCAGCATGGTGCTGATGATAGCAACCCTCCTCCATTCCGTCGCAGTTGGCAACTGCCTGCCCTCAAATGTGAAGACAGTCTGTGTTGACATCAACCCTGCCCACCTGACCAAACTCATGGACCGCGGGACCACGCAGGCGATCGGGATCGTCACCGATGCCGGGACATTCCTCCCGCTCCTTGCCCGCCAGCTGGAGAAGCAGAGCGGCCACCAGAAAAAATAAAATCTTCATTTACCGTGTCAGCGGCATGCACCAGGGCTTCTCTTCAGCAAGAATATATTCCCACTCCTCTTTACACGCGCATACGGTTTCGAGAAGAGCACTGATGAGATCCCTGTCAGCGGAAAGCGAGTAATCACGGATCCCTTTGACCAGCTCGTAATCGCATTTACCGCAGTTGTGCGGCCCGCGTTTCTGCCCGCCTCCGAGCGGGTCACAGGTCATGTGGACCGGGGCAGCGGCAAGGAGAGTCAGCACGCTCCAGAGATAGGGCGGGCGGTATGCCCCCCGTTTCCAGTAATATTCGAGTTCGGTATTCCGCTGGACTGTGCAGGGGTTCATGGAGAACAGGTCCGCGTGGGGAATTGTGTCGGCAATAGTTGTTCTCATGTCCGTGACCGCCTCCCCCTCTGTGAGGAAGAGCGGCTTGAACAGGAAATACGCTTTCACACCGGCACCGGCAGCTCGGGTCCGCTGTGCGGCACGGGTAAAATCCGCAAACGTGAATCCCTTGTTGATACACTTTTCCCGGATGGCATCATTGCTGGTCTCAAGACCGATGGCACAATAGAGCGGGGTCTTCCAGCTGCCGTCATCCAGTGCATCGATGAATGAACGGGCAGTCTCTTCAAGGATGTACTCGGGCCGGGTCTCGACAATCAGCAGTTTTCCCCGGAACGCTCCGGCTACATCGGCAAGGAATGCCGGCGGTACCTCGACCGGATCAAAAAAACTCCCCGAAGTGAAAATCTTGACCAGACGGTACTCGGCCGGGTTGTACTGGTCCATAACCCAGGCAAGCTGTGCCTTCAGGTGCGCGAGCAGGTCTGCACAGGAAGTGTTATGAAAGCGCTCGTGGCGGTAACTGCACATCCGACAGGCCCCATAGGAGCACCCGCCGCTCCTGAAGATGATGGTGAGGCATTCATGCACCTCCTTCTCGTACCGTTCTTTTCCCCGCCACGACGCCAGCGGTTTTTCCATCCTGTCAGAAATCATTAACATCCTATTAGTTGATCTGATATAGATGAAAAAGATCGTCCTGTTCTTCATAGGACTCCTCTTTTTGCCTCATATGGCATGTGCCTATTATGTCAATATTGAGGCTCCGGATACCCTGACGGTAGGAAAACCGCTTGTCGTGACCGGTACTACCACCTTTGGCATCGGCACGCCCATTGATGTGGTGCTCTACCGACAGATCACAACCACGTCTGAAGTTAAACGCTTGATTGTATACATCCAGCCGGATAAGACCTTCAGGGCCGTTTTCGATACAACCGGTTTAGAGACCGGTACTTACAAAGTCGAAGTCCCGACAAGCGGTATGGGCAGCGACGCGGTGACCTCACGGGTGGTCCAGCTGGTTGACCGGTCCGATGCAATACACATATCCTCTTCACTCATCCAGCCTTTTTCAGGTGAGTTGTCGGTTGCCGGCACAATTACGGGCAGTGAGGATTCCGGTATCCAGATCGAGGTCGTGGGGCCGGATAACCTGGTGATCTTTGGCCCCTATTATGTGAACACGAATAATAAGGGTGATTTTTCTGTTGATGTGCCGATCACGGATACCGGCGATTATGAGGTAAGTTACACGGATGCCATGGGATATATCGGCCAGAAGACCTTTTCCGTTACCGGTGCGTCTGGTGTTTCTGAAACCCCTGTTACTGAAATGACTCCTGCCGTGCAGGTATCCACCCCTCATGAAACCCCACAACCTTCTGGCACAGAGGAAACCCCCCTGCTTCCTCTGGCCGGGATTATCGCGGTGGGAATTGTCGCCCTTCTCTCTAAAAAAGACCGGTAACAGGGACCATGGTTCCTGTTCATGAATCCATTTTTAGGGAATACTCCTGTCC
>CAZMCL010000121.1:0-5852 GCA_964564375.1 uncultured Methanoregula sp.
CGTTGTCCGAGAATGTTTAAGCAACCCGATGCTTGACATCGACTACCGCGGCGCCACCGGCAGCCTGATCCACATCACGGGCGGCACCGATCTTACCCTGCAGGATGCAGAAGAAGTCGCAACCTCCCTCACGTACGAGCTCGACCCCCATGCAGACGTCATCTGGGGCGCCCGTGTCCGCAGCGACATGGAAGGCAAGATCCGCGTCCTCGCGATCATGACCGGTGTCAAGAGCGCACAGATCCTCGGCACCCGAACGTCATACAAGACCATGGTACAGGATATCGAGATCAAGCGCTCCAACCCCAAGGCAGTTGAAATGCCCGCACCAAGGCGGAGCAGCGGCAGGGACCAGCCAAGTGGCGGCGGCGTCCTTGAATGGGTCGGTTAATACCAGCAACCACGCGCAATCAAAACTCAAGAATTATCAAAAATAACACACCATCAATTTGGGAGAGGTTGGTTACATCCAATGACCAACATTCTTTTTGTTAACGTTTTTTTAAATCATCCACACCCCATCCGGTGCCATTTTCTCTCACCCCGTCGTTACGGCGAAACACTTAATAATTGTCCGCTCCTTTAAAATATAGTACATTCGACCAATCCTTCGCTTGAGAGGATGGGGGCAATAATCCGGTCTACGGTTGTGCCCCGGTATCGGGAGTTGAACATCATGAACAGTGTGTTGACCAAGGGCTTCGCTTCGGAGCCTTTCTGTAATCCTGCGCTTCGAGCCTTTTCTGGTGTTTTTCGCCCTGCATCCCGCATGCAGCGTGATCTGATGATTTGTGGTAAAAGGGCCCTTTGGCCGCGCTCTTCTTCCACAAAATACCTCATCACCATGCTTTTTGCATCTTTTGCGAATGGAGAATCTGATGGGGAGTGGTAACGCATGTTGAACGATTTGATGGAAAAGAGAAAAAAAATTCTTGCAGAGTCTGAAGAACACAAAAACCACCGCAACGATCTCAACGCCAATGCGAGCAAATTTGCCCGCGAGCGCAATACATTAAACAACCAGACCCGCGAGTTCGTTGAGGAAGCGCAGAAGAACAAGGACCTCCGGGACAAGTACAACCAGGAAGTCCTTGACATCAAAGCTCATCGCAACGAGTTCAATGACAAGGCCAATGTCCTCTTCGAAGATATCGAAGCGTTCAAGAAAGAGCACGGCACCCAGAAGAACCGCGGGGTCAAGGAACTCCAGAAGCAGATCGAGTTCATGGAGTACCGCCAGCAGACTGAGGTCTTCACCACCGAAAAAGAACGCGAGCTGATCGATAAGATCAAGCAGATGAAGAGCCAGGTCCGCGAGCAGGAGGCCGAACTCGAGCAGAACAAAGAGATGCATACCAAGATCACCGAGGCACGGGAGTTTCGCAAGCAGGCCTCTGAACTCCATGCCAAGGTGACCGAAGTCGCCGAGCTCGCCCAGAAACACCACGACCTGATGGTTGAGTCCTACCGCAAGGCCGACAAGTCAAGGGAAGCCGCCGATGCATCCCACAAGAGTTTTGTTGAGGCCCAGGAAGCCGCCGATGCCGAGCACAAGTTCTTCATTACCTGCCAAAAGGAACTCCGCGATTACGACAAGGTCATCTCCGGTCTCCGCAAGAAGACCAGAAAGGTCAAGGTCACAAAAGAGCAAAAAGCGGTCAGGAAAGAGGCAGAGAGCCTGTTCAAGAACTTCCGAGCCGGCGAAAAACTCACCACGGACGATATTCTACTCCTCCAGCGCTCAAAACTCATCTAATTCAGCTTTTCTTTTTTCTACCCGCAATGGTCAACAGGAGATCAATTATCATAACCGCAACAATACTAAAAATTGGTTTTGATAATTCCGGTGCTTTAAAATTCATACTGACGAGAGCAACGGTTTAATAGATATCCCGCGATTTTATTGTACTGATGGCGCAGCAGGGGCGGACACTGGTCCTGAGTGTAGACCGGGACGATGATATCGGCTGGAAGGGCAAGATCGAGAGCCCGTGCATTGGCCGTGCCGCATGCCTCCGGGCTGCAACCACACTTGCACTAGCCGATCCCGAGGACTCTGACGTCAATGCCATCTTCTCCGCAATCAAGATCTATGACGAACTGACTGCAAAAGGGGAAGATGCCGCGATTGCTGTCGTTGCGGGCAACCACCTGCACATGATCGAAGGCGACCGCCGGATTGCCGCATCCCTCGAACAGACAGTCAAAGAGACGCAGGTAACAAACTGCATCCTTGTCACGGACGGAGCGGAGGACGAATATGTCATACCCATCATCCAGTCAAAGATCCCGGTCTCCAGCATCAAGCGGGTCATCGTCAACCAGATGCCCAATCTCGAAGGCACCTACTACATCCTGAAAAAACTCTTAGACGATCCCAAGATTTCACGGATGGTCTTCATCCCTATCGGGCTTGCAATGCTCCTCTACGCAATAGCCTATCTGGCGGGCTGGCCGGGAGCCGCCACCATCATTGTTGTCGGCGTCATCGGGAGCTACATGCTCTACAAAGGCTTCGGGTTCGATGAACTGGTGCATGGCATCATCAATGCCCTCCGCATATCGCTATCACGGGGACGGTTCTCGTTCATTACCTACATGATCACCATCCTTTTGGTTATCATCGGCTTTACCGCCGGATTTTTTAATGTCCTGAAATATTATGCAACGGACGGGCGCCTTGGCCTTGTCCTGTACCTGATGACGTTCATCTTCGGTGCAATCGAATGGCTCGTCATCGCAGGTCTCATTATGTCGGTCGGCATCATCATTGACGTCTATTCCAATGAAAAGGAGACCCTTGGTAAAGTCATCGTCTTCCCCTTCTTTGTTACGGCAATCGGCTTTATCCTGTACGGTGCCAGCGTCTTCCTCATTACCATGAGCGGAGTTCCGGACTTCCCCTTTACCGCAGATGATGCCTATACCTTGATCATCCAGTTCACCATTGCTGGCATCGTCACGGCAATTGTCGGCGTCGTCATCCAGTTCTTTATTAACCGGCGAATGGCCGAGCAGCGGAAGCAGGAGATCATTGAGGTCATCTAGATCAGGTTCCCTGCATATTCCTTCAGGTTATATTGTTGAACAGTGCGTTCTCGTTCTTTCTGGCCAAGCGATAAGCGCGGGATTTTTATAAACTGTCATTGAAGAGACTGCAGTTAAAACAAGAGATTGGAAATATCCATCAGGGAAAAATTATCCCTCAAGTTGCGGGAATTCATCAATAATTACACCATCGGGAGGGGGAGCCGGCCTCCCGTCAGTAAAATATCCCATCCCCCCCGGGAAACGGCTGGTCTGGGTGAAGTTCTTTGTAGCCTGCGGGGACTGGACTGAAAGGCTGGGGATGACGATATTGAAGTCATGGGCCGGGTACCAGAATATGCCGTTCCCGTACGAGTGCGCTGCTTCCTTGACTGTAAAATCGGCGCTGGAGAGATCGATTCTCTTCATCTGTGCATTGTTATAATTAAGGATCTTCAAAAGCTTGTTTTTGAGATCCTGCTTACCGAATAAAAAGAAGATGAACCGGGTGCCTTCATCGACAGAGTAATCGACATGAATCGCAGCCGTGCCGTTATCCAGATGAATCTGGACCTCCTCGATGGTGATATACCCGTACCGGTCCTCATTTGCTGCAAAGGCCGGTGCAACAATGCAGGTGGACAGAATGAGGATTAGAACGGCAGCACAGGCTCGCATAGCACAGTACATGCGTGAAGACACCTTAAAATGTTTTTGGAAAAAAACGGAGGTCACCGACGATAAAGTCCAAGGATATTTTACCCATTGTACCAAAAAAAGTGATTTACCGGTTATTTGCCAGAAGGATCTCGATTGAGGACACGTTGGTCTTACCGGTATCCGTATCGATGACTTCCGTTGAGATCACGATCTCTTTTTTTGTGACCCCGTCAAGGAAACGGTTCAGGGCAATTTCCGCAGTATCAACCGCCCGCGAGATCGCCTTTCCGCGGGCCTTGATGGCAACTTCATCTGCACCATTGTTGAATTGCGTCACGACTGCAAGGACATAGTTCATGACCGGCTTGTTGCCTACGAATACAGTGTTCTCTTTTGGCTGCTGCATGACAAATCTCCTCCTATATTCAGAGATACTTCTTCTTGACGATGAGTTCTGCGTTCAGTACACTGGCACCGGCCGCTCCGCGAATGGTGTTGTGACCCATGGCTTCAAACCGTACGCCTTCGCGGAGCCGGCCAACCGAGACAGTCATTCCGTTCCCGCGCATCCGGTCAAGACGTGGCTGCGGCCGGTCGGGTTCATTCTCAAAGAAGTGGATGGACTCCTTTGGCTGCGTGGGGAGACCCTTGATCGGGGGCTTATAGTCCCGGAAGGCTTTCTTGAGTTTTTCGATTGGTTCCCTGATATCAACCCAGAGTGCCATGGTATGCCCGTCAATCACCGGCACGCGGTGACAGCTTGCGCTCACCTTGAAGGATGCGTTCTGCACCTTCTTTCCCTTCAAGGTGCCCATAATCTTGAGGGACTCGGCCTCCATCTTCTCTTCCTCCCCTCCAATGTATGGTACCACGTTATCGAATATGGACATCGCGGGTATCCCTTCGAACCCGGCGCCTGATATGGCCTGGAGGGTCGCGACCCTGACATCAGTAAATTTGAACCTGCGCAGGGGGGCAAGGGCACAGACCATCGTGATGGTCGAGCAGTTCGGGTTGGTTACAATGAACCCGTCCCGACCGGCATCTTTCTGGACATCGATTAAGCCCAGGTGTTCCGGGTTCACTTCCGGTATAACCAGTGGGATATCCGGCTGCATCCGGTGGGAACTGGCATTGCTGCAGACCGCGATGCCGGCATCGGCAAATTCCTTCTCAATATCCGTGGCGATATCGGCTGGCATTGCCGAGAAGACCAGGTCAACATCCTTCATCCCCTTAGGGGAGGTAGGGACGACTTTTATCTTCCCGATTTTTTCCGGAAATGGCGATTCGAGACGCCATTTTACCACTTTTTCATACGGCTTTCCCGCACTGCGTTCGGAAGCGGCGAGGGTCGATAGATTGAACCAGGGGTGATTTGCTAATTGTTCAACGAATCGCTGACCAACCGCGCCCGTTGCTCCAAGCACTCCTACATTGATCATGGTGTTTACGTCCTGTAAAGTCTGGTATGTGATTCCCCGTTTGTGATGATTCTGGCGGGATGTAAAATCCCATTTCTCCTGCGATGATAAAAACGTTGGTTTTTAGAAATTATAAAAAACTAAACATGCGTTGCGGCAGTTCAGGGAGACACAAAAGGAAAAAACCCGTTTTGAACAGGGAAAAAATGTCGATTTAAAAGAAAAGTGCTCTGGAGAAATCATTGTAAAAAAACTCTAACGCTCTTTGGGGCTTGCGCTTCGCGCTTTTGCCCCCGCACGCTTGTGGCATCCCCCGCTTTGCGATGACAATGTATTACCTGTAACCGACCTCGTCCCATCTATAATAGCGCCTCGTCCCCCTTGGGGGACAAAGTGGCGCAAGATGTGTGTATCAGGGAAATTGAAACAGGATTTCTACAGAGCAGAAAAATAACAAAAACGGGGTGACCGGAGAATCCGGCTTTATTCCATGTGAATGGCTTCAGCTGGACAGACATCGACACAGGTCTGGCAGTCAACGCACATGTCTTTGTCAACCTTTGCCTTCTCATTCACCATGGTAATGGCCGATGCGGGGCATTCACTGACACAGGTCTCGCACCCGGTACATTTCTCCTCGTCTACGACAGCAACCATGGGATTCACTCCATATGGATTGCTTCGGATGGACAGACATCGACACAGGTCTGGCAGTCAACGCACATGTCTTTGTCAACCTTT
>CAZMCL010000122.1:0-5824 GCA_964564375.1 uncultured Methanoregula sp.
TGGCCGGCAAACGAGAGCCGGACAATGTCACCGGGCCGGATCCCCCGCGAGGCATCGAGGATTCCCGGGCCGGAGAGCCCAAGGTGGGTGAAGAGAACGTCGCCCGTATGGTCCGCGACCTTCTTCCCGCCCCGCCAGACCGAGAAACTCATCCTGTCAAACGAGATGCCGGACAGGCTCGCGAACGGGAACGGCCGGATCAGGAGCGGCGCGAGCGCCGGAGCGATCTCCGTCACCGGCTGGCCGAGTTCCGTGGCGAGGCGGTACCCGTCACCGGTTGTCCCACACTGGGGACATGATGCGCCGCCCGTGGTAATGACAATGGTTCTTGCCCGGTACGATGCGGAAGCGGTTGTGACAATGAACGAGTAGCCGTCCCGGACAATGCCAGTCACCGGCTCGCTGCACCGGATTGTCACGCCCTGCTTTTTGCATTCGGCAAGGAGGACTGCGAGCACGTCCACCGACTTCCGGCTAACCGGGAAGACTTTTCCGTTATCTTCGGTCATCACGGCAAGACCGCGTTCGCGGAAAAATTCTAAAAGAAACGTGTTTGGAAACGACATCAGGGCCGGTTTTACAAACTTTCCGTGATCGCCATAATGCGTGACGAACTCCCGTATATCCCCGTCGTGGGTGAGGTTGCACTGCCCGGTACCGGCCAGCAGGATCTTGGCGCCGGGCTCTGCGTTCTTTTCCAGCACAAGGACGCGAGCGCCAGCAGCGGAAGCATGGATCGCACAGAAGAGCCCGGCCGGCCCGGCCCCGATGATTATTGTGTCTGCCCCCCCCATGACTCTCTCCTACAGATTAATGCCGGGGCATAGGTGATGAATTATTCCCCTTAATGTTTTGCCGACAACAAAAATCGATTTGCTGCCGTATATTTTCTGTTGTCTCTCACAAAGCCCGGGGATCTCTTAGGGCTGTATGGATCCGCGTCTGAATATTTCCGAAAATTTCCCCATATTACCGGGAGATAAAATGAAAGCATATAAAGTGATCTCCAGCAAGAATGGATATAAGATGCTGCCCGGCACGGAAATTCCGGATCATGACCTGCCCGCCCATGATGTATTGCAGGATTACGAGCTGAGGTTCCGTGCAATGGCAGAAAACGTCTCCATGGGAATGTTCCAGATAGCACCGGTTCACGGCTACCGTGTCCTGTCGGCAAATCAGGTCCTTGCACAGATGCTCGGGTATCAAAGCCCGGCAGAACTTTCCGGCAAGCCCACACGCGATCTTCTAATCCCGTCCGCAGATCTTGACACTCTGGCTGGCGACGTTATCCGGGACGGGTCTGTTGCCGGCCGGGAGATCCGCATGATGCGGAATGACGGGTCGGATATCATGGTCTCGGTGCAGGCCTGGAAACTCAGCTCTCCTGACAAGCAGGTAATGGTGATAGAATGTTTTGTCGAGGATATCACCGAACACCTGGTTTTTGAGCAGGAGATGCGCTACCATGAATCCGAGCTGAACCGGTACGCCCACGCGCTTACCCAGTCCAACAAGAAACTCAACCTCCTCTCAAACATCACCCGGCACGATATCCTCAACAAACTGACCGGCCTGCAGGGATACCTGGAGCTGATGAAAGGCAATTTTCCGGATCCAAAACTCCAGGAATACCTTGCCATCCAGGAAAAGATCATCCAGACAATCACCCTCCATATCCGGTTCACCAAGGATTACTAGGACATCGGCATAGGTGCCCCCCGGTGGTTTCATGTGAAAGATACCATCTCAAGTGCTGTATCCCTGCTCCAGCTGCATCCCATATCCCTCACCGTCGATACCGGGGATCTTTTTATCTACGCAGATCCGCTGCTTGAGAAAGTGTTCTACAATCTTGTCGAAAACTCTATACGGCATGGGGAAAACCTGACCCGGATCAGTTTTTCTGTTGAAACCGTTGATGACACTGCCCGTATCGTCTATACTGACGACGGCTGTGGCGTACCCGAAGAGTTCAAGGAGGCGATCTTTATTCGCAAGCACTTCAAACATACTGGTTTTGGCCTCTACCTCTCACGGGAGATCCTGGAGATAACCGGTATCTCGATCCGGGAGACCGGAACGCCCGGCAAGGGTGTGCAGTTCGAGATAATGGTTCCCACGGAATATTGCCGGGACGGGGATGCAGAAACGTAAATGATGGCGGCCTGCCGGTCCTGTATCAGCCTTTTTTTACTCCAACTGACTCATAGGGATCCTGTGTACTGAATGATTGACAACCGTGGGAAGAAGGTGATCCTCCTTGTTGCTTCCCTCTCAAGTTTCCTTGTCCCGTTCACCGGTTCATCCATCACCGTTGCGCTGCCGGCCATGGCGGCGCAGTTTGAGGCTGACGCGGTCACGCTGGGCTGGATCACCTCCGCGTACATCATAGCAGCTGCTGTCTTCATCGTCCCGTTCGGCCGGTATGCCGACATCATAGGGCGCAGGAAGATCTTCCTCTACGGCCTTATGGTCTTCACGACGGCCTCATTCGCCAGTGCTTTTTGCCCGACTGCAGAACTCCTGATTATCGCACGGTTCATCCAGGGGATAGGTGGCGCCATGCTCTTCTCCACATCCCTTGCGATTGTCACGCAGGTCTTTGGTCCCGGTGAACGGGGTGCAGCACTCGGCATCACCATCGCAACAGTCTATGCCGGGCTCTCGATCGGGCCGTTCCTTGGCGGAGTCCTGACCGACCAGTTCGGCTGGCCGGCAATTTTTCTGGTCAACGTCCCACTCGGGCTTCTCACCATTGCCCTGACGCTGCGAAGCATCCGGCACGAATGGGCCGATGCTGCCGGAGAACAATTCGACCTTGGCGGTGCGGTCATCTACGGCATCATGCTCTTCTGCCTCATCTTTGGGATGCTTATGCTTCCCGAAGTGACGGGGCTCGCATGGATCGCTGCTGCTCTGATTGTGGCTGTTGTTTTTTTCACGTGGGAGAGACGCATTAAAAGCCCGCTCATCGACTTTTCGGTCTTTATGAATAATCGCACGTTTGTCTTCTCCAACATTGCCGCCATGATCAATTACGGTGCAACCTTTGCAGTTGGTGTCCTTCTCGCCCTGTACCTGCAGTATATCCAGGGATTTTCCGCCGCCAATGCCGGGCTCATCCTCATCGCCCAGCCGGTCATCCAGATGCTCTTCTCACCATTGGCCGGGAAACTCTCCGACCATATCGAGCCCCGGATCGTATCAACAGCTGGCATGAGTCTCACCGGTATCGGCCTTTTTTTCTTTATCTTCCTCACTCCGCAAACGCCGCTCTGGGTCATTATTGGCAGCCTGATGGTGCTCGGTCTCGGTTACGGCACATTCTCTTCGCCCAACACCAATGCCATCATGAGTTCGGTTGCAAAGAACCATCTCGGGATCGCTTCCGGCATGAACGCCACTATGCGGTCATTCGGCCAGCTCCTGTCAATGGCGATCGCGATGATCTGCTTTTCTGTCTTCATCGGGCCGGCCGAGATTACGCCGGTCGTTTACCCGGCCCTCATGACCAGCGTGACGGTTGCGTTCGTTGTTTTTACGGTGCTCTGCATTATTGGTGTCGGGGCATCGTACGTGCGCGGGACGATACATGGCGGGAACATAAAGGGATAAATACCGCAATGGTTTACTATTGCCCATGAGGGAAGAGAAGAACCGGATCCGCCAGATCCTGCGTGATCGGAAAGCAGCACTGACTCCGGCCGAACGGCTGGAAAAGAGCACGCGGATCTGCCGGCACGTAATGGAAAAGATCGGTGATGGTGAGATAGTACTGGCCTACACCTCAAAGGAACTTGAGGTGAATACCAACCCGCTGATCGATGCCCTGCTCAACCACAAAAACCCGGTGGCGGTACCGATAATCCAGAAGGAGGACATCAGCCTCCGGCTCTCCTATATCCATGACCGTTCCGTCCTTGTCCCTAGTACATTTGGTGTGCCGGAGCCCATCGGGAGCGAGATTACGGCCCGGTCGGAGGATATTTCCACGATCCTCCTGCCGATGCTCGGGTTCGACCGGACCGGTGCCCGGATCGGGTATGGTGCCGGGTACTATGACCGGTTCCTTGAGAAGAACCCGGGCCTGAAGAAGATCGGGATCGCGTTTGCCTGCCAGGAGATAAAACGGCTGCCGGTGGATGCAAACGATATCCGCATGGACACAATCATCACCGAGGACGGAGTGGTGTACCCCGGGTAGGATGTGCAGCAATGAATATGGACGGCGCAACAATCCTTGACACGTTTGCAGAGGCATTTCCAACCTGGATCTCGCGGGTCATCATTACGGCAGATACACCCGCATGGGCAATGAAGGCCGCCGTTGGTGCAACCGGGTTTGCAACGTCCAAGATCGGGTGCCCCTGCGAGGCGGGGATCGAGCGGGTGCTCGTACCTGATGAGACCCCGGACGGAAGGCCGGGTGTAACAATCCTGGTATGTGCCGAGAAAAAAGCTATGAAAGTTAATGTTGCCGCCCGGGTATCGCAGTGCATCCTCCCCGCACCTACGGCATCAGCATTTGACGGGCTTCCCAATGCTGAATTTCGGTTTCATATCAGGATGCATTATTTCGGGGACCACTACGAGCGGAAGTGCAAGGTTGGAAAACGGGACTGCTGGAAGATCCCGGTAATGGAAGGCGAGTACGTGGGCGAGGAGCGGTTCGGCACCATCAAAGGGATCGCGGGGGGCAACTTCCTCGTGATGGGTGAGGACCGGGCTTCGGCGCTTGCCGGTGCGGAAGCAGGGGCTGCTGCAATTGAGGGCATGCCCGGCGTCATCATGAGTTTTGCCGGCGGTATTGTCGGGAGCGGGTCCAAGGTGGGGTGCAGTAATTACCGGTTCCCGATGCCAGCCAGCACGAATGACGCTCTCTGCCCCACGCTGAAAGGATTAATTACGGACTCGCAGGTGCCAGAGGGGGTAGGCGCGATATACGAGATCGTGATTAATGGCGTTGATGAATCTTCCATAAAAGATGCGATGAGAGGAGGGATTGAGGCCGCAACCGGGACAGGCAGGGTCACGCATATCGGGGCCTCGAACTTTGGCGGGAAACTGGGGCCGTACCGGTTTTTGCTCCATGAATTGTTCCGGTAGCTGTCAGGGGCTGGAATACGAAAAGCCCGGTTGCAGACAGTATCCCGGCTGGTATATCGTTTGGCTTTTATCGTGAGCGGGCCCGGCGGTCAGCAGCGCTTTTTTTAACGGCAGCTAAAAGCGACTTATTTAAAAAAAAAGAGAGTATCAGGTGAACCGGTACCCGAGAGACTGGACGAGCCCGATCATCTCCCGTACCTGTTCGTCCTGTTTATGGGTAAGCCGCCGCCCTTTCTGGATAAGCCGGCCCATCCGCACAATCTGGAGCCGCTGCTCCTGCGACAGGGCACCGGAATGGTGGGCCCACTTGAGAAGATCAAACCACTGCGAACGGTCGAATGCAGCCGCCGATACGGGGGGTGTCGCGTTAAACGAGGGGGCGGGCTCGTCATCTTTATCGTCCGTGTCTTCCCCTTCCGCGTCCTCGTCAGGCTCATCCACAGTTTCCTCATTGTTTTCGCCTGCATATTCCTCATCGTCACCGGCAGCCCCGACCTCACCGGAGGCGACCTCTCCATCAGGATCCTCCGGCACGGGATCGCTGATGATGGAGACGGACGGCAATTCTTCCGGGTCGCGGGTATCCACCTCGTCCTCGAAGAGGTCCTCAACACGGGTTACGGGGGGGATTATTGGATCTTCTGCCGGATCCGGCACTGCAACAACAGCCCCGGGCGATGCCGGTACTTCGGCCGGGAGATCGGGAGTCCGGGGA
>CAZMCL010000123.1:0-5788 GCA_964564375.1 uncultured Methanoregula sp.
CCGGCTACAAGTTAAAGATCACCGGGGCATCCGACCGCACCGGCACCACGGCAAAGAAGGGCTTGCCCGGCGCGGGTAAAAAGAAACTCCTTCTCGCCGGCGGTATCGGGTTCCGTCCGGTCATGGACGGCGAGCGCCGGAGAAAGACCGTCCGCGCAAGCGAGATCACCCAGGACTTTGTGCAGATCAATGCACTGGTGACGACCTACGGCGAGAAGACGCTCGACGAGCTCTTCCCGAAGGTCGAGGGTGAGGTAAAGGAAGCCAAGAAGAAAACCCGGTAAAATATCCGATACCTTTTTATTCGCTATTTGTCCTTTTTTTGCACCACGCGATCAAAGGAAAAAAACAAAAAAAATCAGAGTGCGTAGTCAACGCTGACTTCGCCATTGGGAGAGGTATTCTTATCGAACTTGAGGACCTTGCCATCCTTCCAGATCTCGACCATCAGTTCGTGGGGTTTTGTTGAACTGTCGGCTTTCCTGAATGCCGCCGAGATCGTCCCGGTCGCATTTATAACCTCATACATGCGCTCGCCCGAATCCCGGGCAGTCAGCATCTCTCCTGCCGTCCCGTACTCGCCCGAGAAACTGCCAAGGTAACTCACCTTGACAAATACGCCTTGGGCAGGCACGGATACCGTTGGCTGTTCTTTGATGGTTGACGGGTCGATAGTCCCGCTGACCACAGTCGAAGATCCGCTGCCTGCGCCATCTGTTCCCGAAGAAGTGCCTGCTGCGGGCGCTCCACCAGAGCCACCACTGCCCAGGAAGATAAATACGGCAATACCTATTACCGCGATCACACCGACAACTGCCGCAATGGTCACCCAAGGTTGATCCCATGGATCGTTTCGTCTTCGTCCTCGTCTCATCTGATCCCACTCCTTAGATACTCAATGATAGATAATGAAATAATAGACAAAAAATACTTTCTGCCCTTTTTTGTGTTCTCATGGCAATACCGGCCCCGGCCGGGGGCTCTCGCGCAATACCATAACTACGTTTTCCGGAGGGATCGGGAAAGACCGTCCTGCAAATCTTCAAAGGGGACCTGCTCTTTTTTTGCGAGCAGAACCAGCGCTGCCGGGGGGAGGAGGTTTCCGTCAAACCGGTCCCTGATAATCCGGTTCATCTCCGCCACGACATCGTTTTCCTGCAGGTTCTTTGCCCGGGCTATGCGGGCGATAAGCTCGGCGGAAGGATCATGCTGTTCGAAGATGGCCGAGGTGGGTTTAAAGCCGATAGGGATGGTAATTTCAGAGATATCAAACAGGGGAGTAAAAACCCCGTTCTCCTGCCGGATCAACTGCTCATCTTCTGCCCGGCGCAACAGGTGATTCGCCTGCTCGGTGCTCATCCATTTCCGGTCGAGCGCGTAATAATAGACCAATTCGTTCTTGCGCATGCCGGTCTTCCGGGTGTGCCTGAACGGTGCGGCAACCGTGATTTTGAACGTCACTTTCCGGCACCCAGCAGGATATTTTTCATATCGAGCGCATCAAGGCCGTCCCCGCGGCCTTCCTTGGCGATATCGATATCCGTCCGCGAGACCTGGTCGGTGAGGCGCAGGTAGAAGATGTCATTGGCAATCGGGACCTTTGCACCGCCCCGGAGGGCAAGGGCGAGGACTGATACTCTGATATCCACCGCTTCGGAAATAACGCCCGGACGCAGGGCTTCGGGTGTGATCTCCCCGAAGGTGGCACGGTCGAGCGCAATTTCCACCCGGGTCTTTACCTTAACCAACTCCTTTCCGGTCGTCTTGGTCGATTCCTCGTTATTTTTGGCCGCGATATAGTTCAGAGTCTCGTTAAACGGCATGCCCATCGCAAACGAGAGATCCACACGCTGGGGAAACCGATAATAGATCCTTCGCATAGATCTGCATTTGCAGTTCTTTGATGAAAAAAGATTGCTGAAAAAAAAGATTATTCGAGTAAGAGCGCGTTGATGATGCCGTCCTGACCCGGGCGGCTTGTGATCTTTGCATGCCCGAGCTCGGTCTTGATGACTGCTCCCTTGGTGAGCAGGTTCCGCCGGACATAGTTCGGGTTTGCGGTGTTCTTCTCAACAGTTTCGATTTTGACTTTCTTAGTCTCGCCATTTGCGGGATTGGTTATGTTGGCATAGCTGGCGCGGAGTGCACGGACCTTCTCGTTGCCGCCAGTCGTGCGGATGATTCGGATCCGGTCTTCACCGATATGGGTGTCTGCCGGTGCAAGACCGATCTCTGTTCTGCGCTTCATTGCTGCCGGGCGGCGCCTGCCTCCGGATACTTTTCTTACGGATTCTCCCTGCCACTGCATGGTGTCACTCTCACTTGGTATTTCTGCGGGACTAATGCCCCGAAGATGGTGCTCTATATATTAACTTCTGCGTTATTTATAGTACTACCTGTTCTCAGGGAAAAATAGATGATTTCAGGCAAGGATTGCATTGAGCAATGCTTCAATGCCGTCCCCTGTTTTAAGGTTGGTGCGGAAGACCGGCATATCCGGATTGTAGCGGGAGATGTCCTTTTGCATGCGATCCAGATTTGCCCCGACAAGCGGTGCAAGATCGACCTTGTTGATGACCCCGATGGTGCAGTCCCGAAACATCATCGGGTGCTTGTTGACCACATCGTCACCCTCGGTGGAACTTACAACCACGATACGTTTTTCGGCCCCGAGCCGGAAGTCGGTCGGGCAGACCATGTTCCCGACATTCTCGATAAAGAGGACGTCAATCTCGTCCAGCGGCAGGTGGTCGATCGCGTGCTCGACCAGGTGGGCGTCAAGGTGACACTCTTTTCCGGTATTCGCGTTGAACGCGGGGATGCCGGTTGCAACGATCCGCCGGAAATCGTCATCCCCGTAAACGTCACCGGCGATTGCACCGGCTTTGAGGCCTTTCTTTGCGAGGAGCGGGGCAAGGCGCTCAATGAGTGCAGTCTTCCCCGAACCAATTGCTCCCAGCAGGTCAAAGGCCCGCACGCCGTGGGCTTTCAGGTGCCGGGCATTCTCATCAGCAAGCGTGTTGTTTGAGTCGTAGACATCCTTCTCCAACCGGACGTCGATGTGATGCATGATAGATGGTAGGAGCGTACACTGTTTATACCTTGACCCACAAACGATCCTGCAATGGCAGAAGGCGAGTGCATACTGTATCCCTGTTACTTCAATGCAGCATATTCGAGGGCAAAAGGCAGGAAGGTCCCACGCAGCCTCGGCACGAAGGGGCCAGTTCTCACGGATCTTGAACGCGCCTTAAAAAAGGCCGGTGTCGCCTTCCGGGTGGAGGAGCATCACCACCCGGCGCACTGGGCACGCCGCGAAGGTCGCGTAGTTGCCGAATGGAACGAGAGTAAACTCAGCCTCATGAAAAAGGTAGCGCAGAAGCTGGAAGTGAGGCGGTGAGCGGCATGTACGACCTGCACACCCACTCCATTCTTTCCGACGGGGAGATGCTCCCCACTGAACTGATCCGGCGGATGGCCGTGGCCGGGTATACCACGGTCGCGATTACGGACCATGTAGATCTCTCCAATGCAGGCTCCGTGCTTGCCAAGCTCGCACTGGTGCGGGAATCTGCAAAAATATATGGGGTCCGCCTCCTCTGCGGTGTCGAGATCACCCATGTTCCACCGACCCAGATCGAAGGTGTTGCAAAATTAGCAAAGTCAAAGGGCGCAGATATCGTGGTCGTCCATGGTGAGACACCGGTCGAGCCGGTGGCTGAAGGGACAAACCATGCGGCCTGTACCTGTAAGTATGTGAACGTGCTCGCCCATCCGGGGCTCGTCACTCGTAAGGATGCACGGCTCGCTGTGGAGAATGGGATTGCCCTTGAGATCTCCTCCCGCAACGGGCACAATCGCACCAACGGCCATGTTGCCCGCATTGCCCTTGATGCCGGGTGCCGGCTTGTTGTCGATTCCGACGCGCACGCTCCCTGCGATATTCCGGACAAACGTGCAAAATTTATCGTGGCTAAAGGAGCCGGATTGACCGATGCGGAGTGCAAAGAGGTTTTATCTTTAAATATCGACCAGTTTCTCAGTCATTGAAAATTCTATTTATACTTTCACGCAATGTTTAAATACAGAAACCTCACACATATATAGATTACTAAAAAATTTTAGTACCGTCAATATAGACCCGAGGTTCTGTGTGAAAGTTGTTGGTCGAGCGATGAGCACCGTTGGTGATCGGATGCTCATCATCCAGTGCGATGCTGCCCAGCTTCCTGCATTGTACAGCGAGGTGACCGACCGGAGGATGACGCCGGTCGGGAAGATACTTGACCTCTTTGGTAATGTGAAGGCGCCCTATGCTGCTGTCCTCTGCCGGGAAAAATGCACTGTCCAGCCCAACGAGAAACTCTTTGCCAGATAATCAGAACAACACGGGATAGGTAATAAAAAAACAGGTGATTGTGGATGCAGGAAGTAGAAAGATTAAAAGTTCTCCAGAGTGAGCGCGAAGCGCTCAAAACCCGGACAAAACAAAAAGAGCAGGAGAAGAAGGCCGAAAACCACACCGAGACGGTCTGTCCCGAGTGTGGCGGCAGGCAGCTTGTCCATGACTACGAGCGTGCAGAACTGGTCTGCCAGAGCTGCGGGCTTGTTATCGATGACGATTTCATAGACCGCGGTCCGGAGTGGCGTGCGTTTGACCACGACCAGCGGATGAAGCGGTCCCGTGTCGGCGCCCCGATGACCTTCACGATCCATGACAAAGGTCTCTCGACCATGATCGACTGGCGAAACCGGGACTCCTATGGCCGGGCCATCTCTTCAAAGAACCGTGCCCAGCTCTACCGTCTCCGCAAGTGGCAGCGCCGTATCCGTGTCAGCAACGCAACCGAGCGGAACCTCGCGTTCGCACTCTCGGAACTGGACCGTATGGCCTCCGCACTGGGGCTCCCGCGGAACGTGCGAGAGACTGCGGCGGTCGTGTACCGTGATGCAGTTGACAAGAACCTCATCCGCGGCCGGAGTATCGAAGGGGTTGCCGCAGCAGCGCTCTATGCAGCCTGCCGGCAGTGCAGCGTGCCCCGTACGCTCGATGAGATCGCAGAAGTGTCCCGTGTCTCAAGAAAAGAGATTGGCAGGACTTACCGGTTCATCTCCCGCGAACTCGGCTTAAAGCTCCTCCCGACCTCTCCTATCGACTACGTGCCCCGGTTCTGCTCCGGCCTCACCCTCAAGGGCGAGGTGCAGAGCCGTGCCGTAGAGATCCTCCGGCAGGCCGGCGAGCGCGAACTGACGAGCGGCAGGGGCCCCACCGGTGTCGCGGCAGCAGCTATCTACATCTCCTCCATTCTCGGCGGCGAACGCCGCACCCAGCGCGAAGTCGCAGAAGTGGCCGGTGTCACGGAAGTAACCATCCGGAACCGGTACAAGGAACTGGCAGAGAAGCTCGACATCGAGATTATTCTCTAAACCTTTTTTTATCCCGGCACGTCAGTGACACCAACAACTATATTCCATCCGCTCAAAATCTATAATCCACACCAGCAACGGGCTCGTAGATCAGGGGTAGATCGCTACGTTCGCAACGTAGAGGCCGCGGGTTCAAATCCCGCCGGGTCCATATCGGGTAATTTCCATTTTTCCCAACTGAACAGGAACAACTATATGGAATCCGCAGAAAAATAATATGCCGCAAGTGCACAAGTACAAGGGCTCGTAGATCAGGGGTAGATCGTCACGTTTGCAACGTGAAGGCCACGGGTTCAAATCCCGTCGAGTCCATTTCATTTTCGGGTACTATTCTTTCAGGACCGCAAGGTCCTGCCGGGTG
>CAZMCL010000124.1:0-5783 GCA_964564375.1 uncultured Methanoregula sp.
AGAGGTCAAGGTTCATCCCGTTCATGCTGCACCGCCATTAATGGAATGGTACAGGGTGTTCCTGCCCGGAATATCAAGGTAGTGCTTTGGCCGGCACCGTTTTTTCGACTGGCAGGGAGGAAAGTCCGAGCCGGCACGTACGCACAGGGGGGAAAACCGTAACCTTTGCATCCGTGCAGCGCATAGCCTGATCCATATGCAGGACCTCACGGTTGACGGGATTGTTGCACTCCATGCCGCCATCATTGCACGGGACGGAGGCGACAGCCGGATCATCTCCGAGGCAAATCTCCTCCAGATGGTCTTCCGGGCAAACCTCATCACCGATCCGCTTTCCCGGGCTGCTCTCATCCTGTACTCCCTTGCAGCATTCCCGGCGTTCCGGGAGGGAAACCGGAGAATCGGACAGGAACTGGCTTTTCGGGTTCTTGCCGAAGGGGGAAATACTATCCCCGAAAAGCATGCTGCAGAATTAGGCCGGCTGGCGGACGGCGTTGCTGCCTTCACGGTCGGGCCGGAGGACATCGAGGCATGGCTCGCCGCCCATGCCAATAAACAAGGATAAGGTAAAAAAATTACTGGAGGAGGTATTCACCCTCGATCCGGACGATCCCGCTCCCGCCAAAATAGACAATCCGCTGTTTTTCCGATGAGTCGCTGACGAGCCGGATGATATTGGGGTTGTCGCGGCTTCTTCCCTGCTCGATCCGGATCATCTTCCCGTCCCAGGTTCCGTTTGCCATGAGATGATACCCGAATGCTGCGTTGCCGGATCCCGTGGCCGGGTCTTCGAGATAACCGAACACAGGGGCAAAGACCCGGGTGCGGTATGAAGCTCCTTCAGTCGAGACTTCTTTTGTGTGGACAAGGACAATCTCGATCCCGTGGCGGATACAGAATTCTTTGAGGTGCTGGAAATCGGGGCGGGTGGAGAGCAGCATGGCAAGCGAGCGCAGGGGTACGATGAGCGTAACAAGACCGGCACTGATAACCGATATGGCGGCGGGATCCGCAATCTCCCCGGGTGGAAGTTTCAGGGCTGCTGCAACCGCATCCACATCAGGGATGGTCTTTAAAGTCAATGGCGGGGGGCGCTGACAAAAACCGCATCTTCTTCTGCAATATCGTTCCGGATCAGGATCTGCTGGTCCGCTATCTGGATGCTTATAATGGGCTTTCGCAGAAGGTCCGGATCATTTTTTATCAGGTCATGCATGGCAGCAATCGTGCCATGGCCGCAGAATGCCACTTCGCATTCGGCAGAGTGAAACCGAAGCTTGATGGTATCGCCATCATGGTATACGTAGACAACCTCGCTGACACACCCTGCCATCTCGCGGGCGATCTGCTGCATCTGGCCAGGGGAGATCGCCTCCGGGCCGTTAAGGTAGATACACCCCGCAGGGTTCCCGCTTGACCGGCCATAAACAAATGCATCAATTCTTTTAAAACGGAGCCGCTGCATACATTTTTCACCTCTGGCGCCATCCCGCTCAGCCAACACATGACCGGGCTTTGGGGTTCGCGACAAGTTGAGATATATCCGGCTTCATGGGTTATCAACTTTGAGAGATGCACCTGATAACCGCTGGTTGTCGCTCAAGGTTGTATATCAGACACTCAGGGTCATCTGGCACCGGTCCGGTTTCTCAAACGATGAAAGACGGATGCCGATGAGCCGGATCTTCCTCCCGTCATACATCTCCCGCATGAGTGCCTGCGAGCAGGCACGTATCGGTTCAGCATCACCCGTGTAGTGGGATATGGTGCGGGACCGCGTCCTGGTGATAAAACCCTGGTACCGGATCTTGACCGTGACTGTCCGGCAGCGGAGGCATTCTTCAGAGAGGGTCCGGTGCACTGCCAGAGCAAGAACATCGAGGCTGGAGGCGAGAAGGGCCGGATCATCCGTGTCGGCAGCAAAGGTGGTCTCACGGGACAAGGATTTTATCCCGTCGTCCTCCTCCAGTTTGGCGGTATCGTTTCCCTGCGCGAGCATATGGAGGGATACTGCCCCCCGCCCGAACCGGCCGAGCAGCACCTGGATATCCGTAGCGGCAAGGTTGCCAACCGTCCGTATGCCCAGTTCGAGGAGAAGGCTATCAGCTTTCTTCCCGACGCCGGGGATCTTCTTCACTGGCAGGGGGGCAAGGAATGCCCGGACGTCACCGGGTTCCACCACGGTCAGGCCGCCGGGCTTGCGGTAGTCCGAGGCTATCTTTGCCACAGTCTTCCCCGGGGCAATCCCTATCGAACAGGTCAGGCCAAAGCGGTCCCGGATCTGTTCCTGAACCTGCCGGGCCAGCAGTGCTGCTGCCCCAAACGAGCCACAGGCACTGCAATCAAGATATGCTTCATCGATACTCACCTGCAGGAACCGGAGCCCGAATGCCCGCAGGAGGTCCATGATCCCACCGGAGATCCGGGCATAATGGTCGAAATCCGGGGGGAGGAAGACTGCATGCGGGCAGAGAAGCCAGGCCTGCGAGACAGGCATCGCTGACCGGATCCCAAACGCCCGCGCCTCGTAGGAGCAGGTGCAGGCAACCCCCCGCCCACGGCCTTCTTTCGGGTCCGCGCCAACCACAACCGGTTTGCCCCGGAGTTCCGGATGCCGCTGTACCTCCACGGAGGCATAGAAGCTGTCCATGTCCACGTGGAGGATGATCCGCTCTGCACTGGTGTCCTGCGGGACGGGCAGCGCTGCCGGCCCGCGAGGGGGACATGCGGCAGACATCATCCCATGACTCCCTGCCCGGAAAAGTCTGAGAGCGTGCACTGCCGCTGGCGGATCATGGTTTTGAGGAGCTCGCCTTCTTCAATGAACCGACGGACAGGGAGGGTGAATGTATCCCCGATATGGGTGAGGGCGGAGCGGATATCCTCAAATTCCCTTGCCGGCTGGTTCATGGCACTCCGGACATTCTCCCGCACATTGAAGACGCCCATGGGGACATACCCCTTGTGGGCCTCCCGGAGGATGATCGCCCCGGCCTGCTCCCGCTGCCGTGCCAGTGCTTCCAGCACCGCCATCTTGCAGGAGTAGTAACACCCGCCGAGCGGGGAGTAAGTGGTCTTTTTCCTGCGGCCTTCGTGGTCCGAGAAGACCAGTTCCTCGTTCCCGAGGACCCGGAGGAACGCCTCCGACCATTCATACTGCCAACCAGTCGGCATCAGGAGCACGGCATAGTTGTTGTGGAGGCTTGAGAACTCGTGCACCCGCCATGTATCGATTACCGTGTTCTTTTTCACGTCCATAAGGAGCCGGTCCGCGATGGTGGAGTCGCAGGCCGTGATCGACCAGCGGGTCGGGACAAGGTGCCGCCCTTTGCTCCTGCCCATCGTCCCCACGGAGAAAGCTTTCTGGATATTTGAGAACGGGACGCCCTGTTTGTGCAGGTCCATCACCGCTTCGGCAGCGGGAAGATCGGTGTCGTAAAAGACAGACTCGAGGTTCCGGTTCCAGCGCCCGCCCTCCGTCTCGAACCGCTCGATTTCGGCGCTGGGGCCAAACGGGGTGTACTCTTCAGAAAACGTGGTGCCGGACGGAGCATTGCAAAACGCCACTTCACTCTCGACCGAAGAGGTGGAGAGGGAGATCTCCTGGAGCTGCTCAACAAACCGCGTGCCCAGATCGGCGGCATCGACCATCCGCTTGCCCCGCACCAGACCGAGACGGTACCCGATGATCTCCTCCTGCGTCTTGTTTTTTGCAATCCAGCTCTCAGGGGTATCCATGATCGCGGTATCCCCGTGCAGGGGGGTGACCAGCGGGCCGGCATAGACATGCGGGTAGTTCCAGCTCCCGATAAAAACCGACGGGGGGGAGCTGCCGTCAAGCTCCTTGTCCAGGGTCATGGACTGCATGGGCATCGTGGATGCCGTGAGTTGCCGGAGATATGCACTCTTGCCGATCATATCCTTGTATGAACCATCAGCCACAGCCCATTTAAACACGGGAGCGTGCGGGGAGAAAGTGAACGGCCGGCGGGCGGGGATTTGCAATACACTGAAAGGATGGCGGTTAAGCAACAGGGTTCCAGGCAGGATTTTTTAAAAAGAGAGAGATCAGGATATTGTGGGTGATGACCGGGCTGCAAGGTCGAGCACCGCCTCGCGGATAAGGGCGCCGTCCCAGAACAGGTCGTCATTGGTCAGGACGTTATGGATGCGATCCTCACTGCGTACACTGATAACCGGGGGTTCGAGGGCATTGCAGCCATGCTCTTTGAGGGCGCTGACAGCTTCCGGGTTCCGGATATTTATCTCAAGATACTCAACACCCTGCTCACGAAGGGCCCCCCTGAGTTCTTCGCATTGCGGATGTTTTTCCTGTGAATAGAGGATCACTTCGGCCATACGTTTCCCTTCCCAAAATCCCCCTCCGGGCCGGCGTTATGACAATAAGGCAGGCCTTGTTTTTTTTACAGGGAGGATTTCTCTTTACCAGAACAGGATTCGGACAGGGTATAAATTGGACAGATGCCTGCGGTTCTATGGGGGGATGGTTGGAGTTCAACGGCCGGATTCCTGCACTGATGAGGGTGTTATTATCTTCTGACACTATAGCCGGCCTTTGCAAGCGTCGCGATCATCGCATCCTCCCAGCGGCGGTCATCCGGTTCGGGGTTATGCTCGATACACTCCTCCCATATCCGGTTGAGGAGTGGATCTTCTGATACCAGCGTGCGGATATGCGGGATCTTTCCCACCGGGCGCCCGCGGGAGTTCCTGATGAGCAGGCGCCAGCACTGGTAATTGCGGCAGATCTCCGGGCGGGTGTTGTGCACCGTGCAGATGGCCAGATCGCTATCAGGCTGGTGGCGGAAGAACGGGCAGGTGTGAGGAAGTTGTTCAAAGATACTTGTGTCATCGAACAACCCGTGCTTGTCGGGATCGACCGTGACAAGCGTATCCTCACGGGTATACCTGTTATAGAGGAGGAAACGATAGTTCCCATACTCTTCTTTGATGCTCTGGACGAGCCCGAGATGGGCACAACACTCCCCGCACTGGAAGCATTCAAACGCCATCCTTTCCTAGTATCCGCCGAATGCCCCCCAGATAGCGAATATAAACTCCATGGCGATCAGGACAATGATGATCCATTCGAGGAAATTCGAGTGCTGGATGCGGACTTCGTCCGAGAGCATCGAGTAGTTCTCCTGGATCACCTCGATCTTCCGGCTCACGCTCTCGCTCCACTGGCGGCTCCGGAGCACGATTAATGCCGTGGCATAGACACGGGCATAGTAGATATCCTCGGTGACCTTGATCAGGTTATCGACCTTCTCGATGGTCTCGGATATGCCAGCCGAGGTCTCCATGAGCCTGGCCATGATCACATGGTACTGGCGACCCCTGCTGAAAGAAGAGAGCCGGTCAGCATGCTCGATCTCATCGTACATCCTCTCCATCTCCCGGGTCAGTTCCTGGTCATAGTTCCGGAGTTCCAGCACCTGCACGTTGGCAAACTCGATTAAGTCGATGAGGTCGGTCGGGCTCTCGGGGTTGCAGATGAGGGCCGAATCCCACGAGAGGATGGTGAGATCATCCGTGGTGTAACTGAGGGAGTTCTTGATGATCTCTTCGCGCATCTGGGGGGAGATGTTGACCTTCTCCCCCATCAGCAGGGGGACCGGGTCCACAGCTTCGTCCCGATGGTCGCTCACGTAGATCGAATAATCCTCGTAGAATTCCGGGTTGATGGCGAAATTTTTGATGTGCGGCCGGACGATCTCGGCAAGGGTTTTGAGGTACTGGACGTAGAAGTCCGAGAGCCC
>CAZMCL010000125.1:0-5769 GCA_964564375.1 uncultured Methanoregula sp.
CCACTAAAGCCGGTCCCGATGATCGGGACATTTGTGCCACCTGCGGTCGGACCGGTTATCGGATTAATGCTGCTGAACGTCGGGGCCGCAACATACGTGAATGCACCAGTCCCTGTTACGCTCCCACCGGGTGCAGTAACCGTAACATCAACCATCCCGGCAGCATGAGCCGGGGTAGTCGCCGATATGGTCGTATCACTGACAACCACAACACTGGTTGCTGCTGTTCCGCCAAAGGTCACACTGGTAGCTCCGGAGAGTCCCGTACCGGTGATGGTAACACCTGTACCACCTGCGGCCGGACCGGCCGGGGGGGAAACACTGCCGAAGGTCGGGGGTGTGGCTGGGGCGAAGGTTACCGCAATAGTATGATCAGCAATCACATTAGTGAAAGTATAACTGGCAACGGGGCCTGCCGATCCGCCATCAACGAGAACATCGGAGATTGTATTACCGGCGTTCGGGTTCATCGTGAAGGTCTGGCTGGAACCTTCATTGACACTGACTGAACCGGATGGCGAGATAGATCCTCCGGCTCCAGCCGATGCAGTTATGGTGTAAGTAACTGCTGGTGTTGTCGGTATTGCCGTCGGCATCCCAGATTCGCCGAAATTCGCAGAGGATAGTGTTGCCGATGTTGCGGAGTTATCATACACAACACGGATCGAAGTAATAGGATCGGTCCCCGGCACCTGATACGATAACGTATCGCCTGTCGACCAGGTCGTCCAGCCGGGATCGCCGTTCTTGGAGAAAACCTGCTTCTCACCATTGACCAGGATATACATGTTCTGGCTTTCAAGCGTATCCCCGCCATCATGGTACACAAAAACCGTGCGATCCACATTGGAGATGACCGCATCCAGTGCAGGGATATTCTGGGGGGTTCCCTGTGATGTAAGGACAACACCTATGATGGCAACGGCGACTACCACAACCGATACGAGCATGACGGCACCGATGGTCTCGGAGACTCCACGATCCGTAAAAGTACGGTTGTTCAGCAGTTGCATGGAATTCCACCCACTCTCAAATCTTCATCTGCCTTCGGAATTATAATCATTTGGGTTGCTCATGGGGGATAAATACTTGTGTAATCCTGGGAGTAGATAATGAGAAGACCCTGCATTATCCGATACGCGTTTGAGTAGGTTTGCGCATTTTAAAATTGCGCGGGAATCGGTCTCACGGTATCGCCATTCAACCACATATTCAACACGACCATTTCTTCTGCGAATAGTTAGAATGCAATTTCACTTCCTATACTGGTCGTGGGTTCGGTTGCCGCATACTTACGGACACGGACGTCATCGAAGTTGGTGTAACTCCCGTAATGGTTCTGGAGGGCGATCTCTCCGGCAAGCGAGTAGGTATTGTCGGTAACGGTTCCCTTTAAGCTGCCATCATCGTAAAGTTCCATGACGTTTCCATGCACAACCAGTTTTCCCTGATACCATGGCCCGGCTGTTACCCATTTCGGCACTGCAGTGCCGATATTTGTCCAGCCGGAATAGGGGGGCCTAAAGAATACCTGCTCACTGTTGGTCCTTGCATCCCATCTTCCTTTATACCCGCGATTCGTTGAAAAAACACCCCTGAACGCAACTTCACCAATTGATTGGGAAGAATGCTGGTGTTTGAATTCAACTATGCCATCCTGGAATGTGTTATAGGTCGGGGATGAACCAAGGGAGGTATGACCATAAGCACCAGAGGTAATACCGCCACCGGCAGCAAGGTATCCGCTTTCAATGCGGGGGTATACACCAACGGATTTTTCTACAACCCATTTACTCAGGTCTCCGGAGAAGTCATCGAAGAAGTCGAAGGTGCCGGTCCCGTCACTTGTCGTAGCTAATGTTGCATTTCCATAATACATTCTGAAAGCGGTTGTACTTGCAGCCGGGACTTCAACCCAGAAGACTGCACCTGAACCATCGGATTTGCTTTCCATCCAGTAATCATAAGCAGTAGTACCGTCAGACCCGAAGAAGCGGATATCCCCGAAATCTGGTTTCATGTGTGCACTATAGGGAACACTTACTTTCATCTGGTAATTGGCAATTGCCGGGCTGTTGGTAACTGTAATGTCACGATAATAGGAGTACTGGCGGAATGTGCTGACGTTGACAAACGTCACCTGGCTGCTTATATTGGACCCGCCGGTATTACTGGCATTCAATGCGATGGAATAATTTCCTGTACCGAATGTCAAAGCCGGATTCTGAATTGTTGAAAACACTATTTCAGTATTATTGCCAGGAGGGAGATTCCTGAAACTCCATTTCCAGCCCGTAGGTGAGTTCGTTGATGTATCGGTAAACATGACGGGAAGTGGTGCAGTGCCTGACAGGGGGTTTCCAGTAAATGATACAACTGGTACGGGTGGATTTACGGTTATGTAGTTCGGCCGGGTCAGGGTGTTACTCCCAGTGCCGTTGCTGACCGTGAGACTGACCGGATACGTCCCGGTAAGGACATACTGGTGGAGCGGGTTTTGCAGGGTCGAGGTCCCGGTATCGCCAAAGTTCCATGACCAGCCGGTGACCGGTCCGGTCGAGGCATCGGCGAACTGTACGCTTAGAGGTGCAGGGCCAGTCACCGGACTTGCCGAAAAATCGGCGGAGATGGGATCATCCGGGCCGGGCGTTGGTGTGGGGGTTATCGTCCCGGTCGGGTAGAGCCCCCCGGCCGAAACAGATTGCGGGACTCCCATGGAATGGATGATCCGTGCCGATGATCCCCCGATATAAAAGATGGTTACTCCCTCCGGCATAGGGTCGCCATCAGGAACACGGTACAGAAGCGAATCACCGACAGCCCACGAAGGCCATGGAGCCCCGTCGAGTTTCACGAACGAGTCTTTCAGGTCAGCGCCATCGACAATGATCGCCATCTCGTCCTTTGCCATCGAATCCCCGCCGTTATGCGTGATAAGGACGGTCCGGCCGATAGTCGTGATATCGGCCGACAGTGCGGGGATTTTTTCCGGGACCGGCTGGGACAGGATGAACATTCCGATAAGCCCGATACCCATCCCCACAACGGCTACAAGAACGATTGCGCCGATCGCATCAGAAATTCCCGCATCCGTCTTGTGAATCATCACTCTACGATCCCGCCGATTCCATGCACGGTTGTCGAATAGGTAGCATTCGATGCTATCACATTGATATCGTAATTACCTGTTGCTGATGTGTCATACCCGTTAATCATGATATAACTTTCCGTGCCGGACTGTCCTGCAACAAAATTCGGCACCCCCGCAACGATTGCGGTGTAGTTGAAATAATTGCTCCACATTGCCCGGGCCTGGGAATCGGAGGTGTTGACACCGATCCGGATCCAACGCGTATTGGCATTACCTGGCGCGTACGGGAAAGGCGTGATGTTCGTGAGCGTCGATTTGATCTGAATAGGGCTGTTGCCTCCCACAACACCACGGTTGTTCTGGTCGATAGTGAGCGCATTGATATTCACCGTGACTATCTTCTTTGCCGGGTCGGTCTGATTATCATACGAGAACGTGATCTCAGGGGGCAGTTTGTAGGTTGTGTTGCCATCGCCCTGCTGGAGGAAAACACCCCCCATCTGGTAATAATAGTTCTGTGGGATCCAGTAATTGTTCTGGGCCCGGTATTCGATGGAGCCAAGCGGGATAGGGGATGCGGTATACGGGCTCATCTCTGCAAAATTGTAAGTGATGTTGCCAGTTGCGGTGATTGAGCCGAGGGTTTTTCCGGTGGTCAGCACAATCATATCAGGAGGGGTTGTCAGGGATCTCAAACCATAGGCGTCGTCCATGAGGTCGATAGTATAGACCGGGCCGGGGACCACGCTCTCGTACACCGGGTAATTCTGCATCGAGACAATGTTCCCTTTGGCGATGCTGACCATGAGGTCAGAGCCTGTGTAGTCATAGACATTAATTGGGACAAGACAGTTGTAGGTTGGTGCGGTCGATGCAAGGACCTGAATGGCAGAGCCGTTTTGCGAATCTGCTGGCTGGCATATGCCGCTTTTCTGATAATAATTCTGGTAGAAAGATACCCTTGGCGTGAGGTTTATGGTCGCCTTCCAAGAGGTTGTGTTTACTGTTGCCCCGAAGACCCCGTTCGCGTTCAGATCGGATGACTGGATGCCGGAGATGTTGACAAAGACCCGGCTGGGGGTAAAGTTCACAGAGCCGGGAAGCTCATCAGTATAGTGATACGTGGAATTAAACACGATGGACCGGGACTGCACGGACAATGTCTCCGGCTCCGTTGTCCGCTGGTTGATGGCCATGACCCCGCCGGAGTTGATCGGGCTCATGAGCGGAATAACGCTGAATGCTCCCTGCGTAAACCCCCCACTGGTACCAAGATTGAATGAATTACTGACCGTGGTCCCGACCTTGTTGTTGTTGAACAGGGAATCGAGGCTCAGCTTGTACGAGACGAACTGGTCCTTCACCTCATTCATGTGCAGGATCTCGTTCTCGCGTCCCTGGGCCGGGACGCCGTATGTGAGATAGAGCGATGCAACAACAACGATTAAGCCGATAATTAATACAAAACCGATGACTTCCGATAAACCGTTTTCCTTCCGCTTCCCCGCTGCACCGTCTCTCATGATCTATTAACTCGTATGTGGCTTGGTTAATAAAGATATACGCCGGGATCCGGCTCCGGATAAAAAAATTCCCAGGTTGGTTGTTGCTGTGCCCCGGCCGGATAATACCGGCACCCGCTGGCCGTTGCTCAATGTTTTGTACCCGTGCGACCCCCTCCTTCCCCAAGACCATTGGCGGGCACGAATCTCCGGTGAGAATCCTATGCGGATCGGCCGGAAAAACCAAAAGGAGATGAGGGGGTCGCATGGGTACATTTTGAAATTGCCGCACGGGAATCCTGCGGTTACGGAAGATCCCATACCATGAGATCCACGGTATGAATATGCCGGTGATGCGTAGCCATATCCGGCAATCAGGGATGGTCGCGGACCGGTCATTTGTACCCATGCGACCCCCCCACACCCTGTCCGGTTTCGGGAATCCGGACGGGCAACCTCCGCGAAAAACCGGAATTGTGTGACAGGGATTATCTACCCATGTCACCTGCCCCTAAGAAGGGTTTTCTAATCCCACACGACAAATATCATGATCACAGATCGGGTCTTATCCACCGGACCCGTTTTCAGGCTCCACCATGACCCTCTCCAAAGGCTGTATCCTCTGCCACCAGGGCGCAAAGATGGTCCTCTTTGTTACGGGGCGCTGCCACCGCACCTGCTGGTACTGCCCGCTCTCACAAGAGCGGAAGGGCACCGATACCGTATACGCCAACGAGCACCCGGTCGATATCCCCACCCAGATAATCGAGGTTGCGGAGAGCATGAGCGCCCTCGGGACCGGTGTAACCGGCGGGGAGCCGCTCCTTGTCCTTGACAAGGTGACGGAATACTGCGGGATGCTCAAGGAGCATTTCGGGCCGGAACACCATATCCATCTCTATACCGCAAAAGCCCCGACCATTGAAGACCTCGCGGCGATGCAGGGGCTCGTGGACGAGATCCGGCTCCACCCGCCCCGCGAGTGCTGGGACCATATCCTAGACACCGCGTACCTCAAGTCCGCGCAGCGGGCAAAGGCGATGGGCTTTGATATCGGCTTCGAGGTGCCGGCGCTTCCCGGGCTCGAACTGCTCATCCCGGCCCTCCCATACCTCGACTTCCTCAATATCAACGAACTGGAATGGAGCGAGACAAACGCAGACGCAATGAGAGGGA
>CAZMCL010000126.1:0-5754 GCA_964564375.1 uncultured Methanoregula sp.
CAAACGCTGTGAATTCCTCTTGATCGATGCCCCTGCAGGTATCAGCAAGGACGGCGTGGTGCCCCTCGCGGTTGCAGATGAGGTTATTTTAGTCGTCAACCCCGAACTCTCCAGTATCGTTGATGCCCTCAAGACGAAGATCCTCACCGAAGTTGTCGGGGGCCATGTACTCGGTTCGATCATCAACCGGGTCGACCAGGACAAGACAGATATCATCACCAAGAAAATGGAAAAAGTCCTCGGTGTCAAAGTCATCGGCATCATCCCGGAGGACGCAAATGTCCGCAGGGCTTCGTCTGCCAAGACCCCGATTGTCATAAAGTTCCCGACATCGCCTGCTTCAAAGGCAATCAAACGGATCGCTTCCGATCTGGTCGGTGTTGCCTACAAGGAAGAGAAGACGGTCGAAACCAAGGAAGGTTTCATCGAACGGTTCAGTAAAGCACTTTTCAAGAAAAAATCCGAGAAGTAAATTCTTCTGTTTTTTTTAATTTTTTGCTTTTGCAGAAATCCTTTTATTTGAAAATATTATGCCCTCTCTTGCGCCACCATTCCCCCGGGCGGACGAGGCGCACTCGCGATGGGACGAGGACAGTTACTGGTAATACGTCGTTATCCATATTGGGGGTGCCACAAGCGTGCGGATCGTAGCCTAAAAAGCGTCAGCATTTTCACATATGATTTCTTCAGGGCAATTTTTTTATTCTTCCGTATTTTCTCCTGCAGTGTGCACAATGGCCGGAGATAAGAAAAATGGCTATTGACCTGACTCCCAAAACCTAATCGTTGAGCCAGCTCAGGTCGCGGAGATCTTCAATCTGGTCAATATCAACAGCCAGGTCCGCTGCCTGCTGTTTACTGATTGCCCCCCTGCCATGGTTGCCGCTGATCGCTGATATGGCTGCCCGGGGATTGCTGGCATCCAGTTCCGCGGATATGGCCGATGCATGCTGCCGGTAGACACCGGTATCACAAAAAGCCCCCTCGACACCATCGGAAAAGATCTCACCAATCGCACTCCGGCACGATTGCTGGTTCTCGAATTCCGAAGGGAGGGGAGAACCAGACCGGATTGACCGCGCTATTGCATAGAGTTTTTCGGTGATGAGGCTTGCAAGCATCGCCCCGTCATGTGTTCCCCCGGATGAGACAAACAGGATGTTGAAATCGTCAGTGTAGAGCCACTGGGTCTCAATGTTTTTGCTTTTTGACTGGATCCGCTCCGTGATCGTCCAGCTGCCCCGCCGGAGACGGAACTTAAGGATACGCCAGTCGGGTTTCCGTCTCGCACGAACCGCAAAGATATTCTGGAAGACGAAGGTCTTTGCAGTACCCGCTCTTATCTCATCAATTTCGATCTCAAAGAAGCGTGTCGATGGGTGGGGGGGATCGAGCAGGCAGTTTTCAAAAAGGTCAGATATCTCCAGCTGCCGGATCTCAATTTCATTGCCGATATCAACAAGATAGGAATGGCGTGAATGGTGCCAGCCGATCCGGTGGATTTTGTGGGATATAATGCCGTTCACGCTATCATCCAGTTCATTCGGGTATCAATCCGGCATTTGCACACTTCAGGTGCAGGAAGGAATGGTATCCTAAGCGGTTGGACTTCGTTTTACTTAATAATTGGTATTTTTCGGATAACGTTGAAAACATCACGTGAAAAAGAACAAATCAGGCTTTCTTGGCAGCCATCCTGATCTGGTCGAGGGTCTTTTCCCTGATGTGCATGAAAACCCCGATCAGCTCATGCTGGTCGTCCTTGATGGGACGGATGACAGCACCGACTTTCTTTGTCTTGTTAGACCTCGTTACAACCGCCGTGTTGAAATCATGGGAGACAACAAGCATCTGTTGGACGACTTCAGGTACCGGATCCGTGATCTGCTCACCGGTCATATCGTTGATGAGCATCATTGTATCGCGCCAGTGATGCATCAGGATATCTTTCTCCGGCAGGTCAAGAAAACGGGGAGTGTACGGGTTGTAGAAGATGATCCGGCCTCTGGTATCCATGATCAGGATAACGTCGAGGATTGCCATGAGTTTCTTTGGCTCCCCGACCGGATACATATCGAGATACTTTTTCCGGATATTGTGGTTGTAGAGTGCAAGCTCGACATTTGAGGAGAGGCCCTTGTCCGTGAACGGCTTGAGAATATACCCAAGCGGCTGGGCATGCTTGGCTCGTTCGAGGAGCCCGTCATCGCAGAGGGCGGTCAGGAACACAATCGGGTAGTGGAAGAGCTGGAAGATATAACGGGCCGCCGCAACGCCGTCCATTGTGCCTTCAAGATGGATGTCCATTAAAATGAGATCCGGTTCCAGCTCGGCTGCCTTGATGATTGCCTGTTCGCCGGAAGTAATCTTCCCGACCACAGCATACCCTTTCTTCTCAAGGAGTGTCGTGATAAGGTTGCTGATAATCTCATCATCTTCTACAATGAGAATGCGAGGTATGGGTGCCATAGATATCCGAAAGAATCACTAACTGATGATAAGGAGTATGCCGATATAATATTTAAAAAAATAGGTTTATTCAGGCTTGTTGGTGATAGTGAAGACACAGTGTTCGTCGCCCTTGGACTTGCACTTGATCTCTTTTGCCTGCACACGGATACCAAACGATCCCTCAATGATACCTGCAAGGAGACCGGCGGTGCAGAAACAGACATTCTTTCCGGTACTGCCAAAGGATTCGGACTCGACCGTGTGGGAGAGCGTGATGGTCTTCATCTTGGCCTTCTCATCCCAATCTTCCTTGACGAAATTGAACCAGCCCATCTGGGAATAGAAAGCAAATGCCATGTCAGAAAGGGTCTTGGGGTTTGTGATACCCATCTTCTTGTAATGCTCGACATTCTCTTTTCCCATGTCCATGTAGGCACGGTAATTGACCCCGCTTGCCGGGGCTTCTCCCATCGTCTTTTTTAAGGACTGGGTCATGGACGTGAAGATGAACCGGGGCATCATGACAACCGGTTCATCGATTAAGGAGATCTTGCCCTCAAGGGGCTTGTGCTCGATAAATTCAGTGATCGCAGATTCGCCCTTGACAACTGCTTCAGCCTTGAACTTCCAGCTTGGCGTGACCTGGTCACATACAAACTCACAGAAGGGGTCACCCTTGGCATGGCAGGTCTTCTCCAGACAGAACCACGATTTGCCGGTGACGGCCATGAGGACGCCTTCGATCCAGCCCTGGTGGATACCGCAGACGGACATGTTCCAGTCCTTGAGCACTGTGGACTCAAAGGTATGGGTAGTCCGGAGGACGATTCGCTTCTCGCTTGCCTCAACAAGCTCGAACGGGGCGCCCCATCCCTGCTGGTGCTGGAGCTTGAAGACGAGCATTAAGAATTCTTCGGGTTTTAACTCCATGCCGAGCTTTTTCAACAGGTTATTGAGCCCGACAGACCCGGAGCCAACCGAGCGGAACAGTTTCCGCACGGCCTTGACGGCAAGCTTCTTGTTCAGGTTGGCCTCATACATCTCATAGATAGCCTTGATGAGGTAATTCGGGTTGCTTGCAGTTTTGACTCCAAAAACTGAATACGAGCCGGCAAGCGGGTCCAGCTCGACATAAGGGGCGATGGTCTTGTCGCCTTTGATCAGCGCCTCAAAGTCTTCACGTCCTATCTTCATAAAGGATTGATCTGTATTCATCCAATTAAAGGATTTCGTCTTATCTGTTTCTCAAAATCGGGGAAAAATCGGGCAATATGAGGAAAATAAGGGAGAAAATCGGCGGATTACAACTCAAGGGTAATTTCGGAATTTGCCGCATCGAACTTGATGCGGCGGGTGGTGATCATCTGGTTGCGGTCCTGCAGGACACAATCGTAATTCCCATGCATTACCCGGAACCCGACACTTCCATCACTGGTGGTGACATCGCTGCCGACAATCTGGCCATCTTTCCTTATTGAGACACGGATACCATTCTGGGGCACATTTCCCTGCGTGACAATGAGCGTGAGGTTCCCGATCCCGGTACTTTTCATGCCGAATTCGGGCATCTCGACAGAGGTCTTGGTCTCAAGGCGGGATTTCTTGAAGATCCTGCAGCCCATGACCACGGAATCGATGAATTCCTTTTGCACACCGTGGAGCGTGAATTTCTCCTCGCCACTGAGCAGCATAACCGCATTGTCCCCGAAGAGCTCCCCCTTCGAGTCGATATAGATTGCGCCTTCAGGCTCCCCGCCGATAAAGGCAATGTACAGATCTTTTTCGTCGCCATGGGATTCTGCTACCCCATCCACCTTGTGCAAACGGGCATAGCTGACGAGTTCCGTGACGGTAAACGTGCCGAGTTCGGGGGAGTTTTTGAGGAGCGTTTCCATCATTTCCGAAATTTTCATGCAACCGTCCTTTTTATAAACTGACTGCTGGACAGGCTAAGTGCCAATCCGTTACTTGTTCATGCATATGTGTGCAGGCGAGTAATATATATTTACGGAATTCTGCCTCCAATCCTGCCGCCATGTTTTAGTCCTTGAAAGAAGATACCTACGGTACAGTTTATGGATTTCTTCTGGCCTATGATCGTATCCGCAACAGCCGTCCTTGCTACCCTGATCTATACTTCGTACCTTGACATCCGGGACCGGCGCGTGCCGTTCGTCCACTGGATGCCGATGCTCGCGGTCGGCGTGTGCTGTACCGGCTATCTTCTCTGGCAGATGACTGCCAATGCCAGTCTCGTTTTTGGATACCTTGCCCTGGTCGCAAGTTTCCTGTACGCCGATTATCTTGACAACCGGGGCAGGACGGATTCGCTGTACCTGACCGGGTATTACCGCAAAGAAAATATCTGGCCTTTCCTTGCCATCGCGCTCATCCTTCCCGCCCTCTCGTGGTTTGTTCTTGCACCGGCTGTCAATATTCAGCTCGTCCCGTGGTATGGCATGTTTGCAGGAATTTTTTCTTATGTTTCGTACATGGAATTCCGGGGGAGGTTTGACGAGGATCCCAAGGCAAAGAAGAAGCGCGACACGATGGCCGAAATCATCGGTCGCTGGTACTTTATCCTGATTGTGCTAATCTTTGCCATTGTTACAGTCCAGATGCTCGTCGCCCCGGATGGCTGGGGATCTGCAGCATTCATGATCCTCTTCCTTTCTGTCTTCTGCGGGGTCTTTTACACCTTTGGCCGTATGCACCTCTTTGGAGGAGCGGATGCGTGGGCTCTCATCTTCATCGCGTTTGCTGTCCCGACGTTTCCCTTCGAACCGCTTCTTGGCACCCCGCCGCTCGGGTTCCTCGCGTTCTCTGTACTGGTTAACGCCCTGCTGCTGAACCTTGTCACCCCGCTGGGAATCTTTGCGGTCAATATTATCCGGGGGAACCGGGCACCGCTCATGTACCTCTTCTTCGGTTTTCCGGTAAAAGGCGATGCTATCCAGAAGGAATGGGGATTTGTCATGGAAGACTTCGAAGAGAAAGACGGTGCTGTGTCACGGAAGTTTATCTGTTTCTGGGACGCGATCCGGCGCATGTATACCGCTGAGGGGAGGGTGTACACCAAGGACCTCAGGGAACACCCCGAAGAATTCAGGACAGAACTGGCAATGTACAAAAAAGCCGGCACAGTCTGGATCTCGTATGCCGTGCCGTTCATCATCCCGATCACCGCGGGGTTTGTAACCGCCATTGTTTTTGGCGACTTCCTGCTTACACTCATGAACTTTTTCGTCTAGGACGTGAATACCATGCTGAACCTTAAATTCGATAACGGCCTCATCCCGGTCA
>CAZMCL010000127.1:0-5748 GCA_964564375.1 uncultured Methanoregula sp.
TCCGGCACCGGACCGCATCCCCGGTGAGATAACAGTGCTCGGGAATGACCCGCCCGAAGGTCTCGTCGATCACCCCGCGGAATGAGACCGGGAATGCACAGGCATAATAGATCCCGCGTTTCACGACAACAAGCAGGACGCCTGCCTTCTCAATGTCATTTGATTCCACGGCGCGGAAGGAGCCGTATTTCTCATCGCCGTACGGGTTGAGGAATTCCCGGTAGAACGGGTCGTTGCGTTCCTTGAGCTGGCCAAGGAAGAGGCCGGCTTTGAGCGGAAGATACTGAGAATATTTTGCATTGACCGTGTCCCGCAGGTGGGAAAACGCGGGATCTTCGAGAACTTCACGGACGGTCTTTGACATCCGTGAAAAAGCCCCTTCTCGTACCGCCCCGGAAAATGTGAGCGGTACCGGCCTGAAATAGATGGTCCTGCCTTCAACCGGCACGGCAAGCGACCCGTCCTTCATCGGGGTCAGGTTACCTGCAGGTAACGTGGCAGCGGAGCCTTCTTTTTGTTTTGCATCGGGACGCTTTTGAGGGGTCCCACCGGGACTTGTCCCGCGCGCAATTGCTGCCCACGTTTCCGGAGGATGGGTCTTGTCGAGATATTTCTTCCAGAGCGGATCGCGGATCATGGCGATCGAGACCAGCCGGTATGCCGGGCCGACCGGGATAAATTTTGCCCCGCAATGTGTGCATTCGATGACAAAATCGGTGCGGGGAACTCCGAAGAGCTGTTTTCCCACGACCCGGTTCAGCATGCCGGTCCGGCAGACCGGACAGGTACTCATCCACGAGAGAGCTGAAGTGTCGTCTACCCCAGACCCGGCAAGTCTTGCCCTGGGTGTCAGCGTGGACGCGATATGCCAGGTCCATGCGGGGACCAGGCGCAGGGCTTTCCGGGGGTTGTGGAACTGCCTCTCGATTACCTGGGCAGGTGCGGCAATACCGGCACTGACGAGCACATCGTATATCACCGAAACGGTAGTCTTCCCCTCAACCCGCAGGCGTCCTTCAAGGCACCGGTCGAGCCCTTCTGCTGTTCCGGCAGGCGCGTCCTTTGGCGTGGTGAGGGGCAGGGTTTTTGTGGGTTCCGCGTTGAGGCACTCCATGGTCACCCCTACCAGTTCGCCGGTCACCATGACTCCGCTCCGCAGGAACGGCAGCCGGGAGACCTTCTGCGTTACCGTCTCGCAGGCCAGGGCAAGCATCTCAGGAGGTATAGGGAAGAACTGTGTCGCGGACATCGTCTATGCCCGTAGGGGTTGATGCCGGAGAGGATAAACACTTGCAGGTTTTATCACGACAATGCCTTCGCCATCCTGCACGGTATGCCGTACTCCCGCTTAAAAAAATCACAACCGTTTTCTCATCAGGACACAGAATCCTTCTTGGATAACCGGACTGCAGGCTGGCCCGTTCCGGATAACATCACACCACCGGTTCTTCGGTACCGGAGAAGTAGCCGCAAACGACAGCCAGAGGATACGCTGAGGCCCATGGATATGATCGTTGCAGTTCTGTTGCTCTTCTGCATTGCTTCTGCATTCATCACTTTCGGCCTCGGGATCGCCGCGTATGTCAAGAACCCCCAATCGGATGTCAACCGCCTCTTCCTGCTCTCGATGATTGCTGCCAGTTATTGGGCGTTTGGCGAGTTCATGATCTGGCAGGCAGGTACTCCCGACGGGGTCAGGTTCTGGCTCAAAGTCAGTTCGTTCTGGCCGTTTGTCGTGGCGTTCAACATCCACTTCGTGCTCACCCTCACAAGCCCGAAGTTCTATGAGAAAAACCGGTTCTGGTATCTTGCAGTCATCTACATTCCGGCAGCGATCATCTCGTTCATCCTGCTTTTCACCGACTGGATCTTTAACATCAGTTACATGCCCGGCACCGGATATGTCTATCTTCCGATCAGGGACAGTCCTGCATACCAGGCAGAATCAATCTATATCCTCCTGATGATGCTGTTTGCCGCGGGAGTGATCATCTGGTTCTGCCTGCATGCTGCAATCAGGAAGGAGAGGAACCAGGGGATCCTGATCGGTTTGGCAATGATCACCGTCATCTTCTTCGGCTTCCTCTCAGGCATCCTCCTGCCATCATACGGCATCTACCTGCCAAACCTCGTCTTCATCGGCATCGTGCTCTTCTCCCTGTTCATCACCATTGCAATCCATAAACACGAACTGTTCATCTTAAGCCCGCGGACTGTGGTGCCGGATATCCTCCGCACCATGCCGGACGCCATGATCCTTGCCGATATGAACGGCATCATCATCAGCACCAACGAAGCATCGGACGCGATCTTCAGCCTTCACGGGAGGAGCCTGCAGGGAAAGAATGTTGACATATGCGTGCCGGAACCGGCCTTTGCCCTCATCCGCACCTCTATCCTTGAAAAAGGGTGGATCATGGATCTCGAGACCGTCCCTGCGGGTTCTGAGATACGGACCGTGAGCATCGCAGGCTCCCTTGTGCAGGACCCTTACGGGGAGCCGGCCGGCATGGTCCTGATCGTGCGGGATATCACGGACCGGAAGAACGCAGAAAAAGCCCTCCGCATTGCCGGCGAGAAGATATCGCTCCTCACCCAGCTGACCCGGCATGATGTCAACAACCTGGTAAGCGCACTCTCGGCATACCTGCTGCTTCTCAAGGAGAACCCCACCGACCCGGCAAACAGCGAGTACATCGAATCCAGCATGCAGATCGCAAAGCGGATCCACGAACAGGTCCAGTTCACCCGCGAGTACCAGGATATCGGGGCACGCGAACCGGTCTGGCAGCCGCTTGAGCTGATGATCACCCATTTCATCAAGGATCTCCCCCACGAAGGCGTTGCCATAGATACGCAGATCGCACCTGTCGAGCTCTATACGGATCCCCTTGCGATGAAAGTCTTCTATAACCTGCTCGAAAATGCCATCCGTCACGGAAAGCAGATCACCCGGATCGTAATTGCGACAGAAGAGGGGGAAAATGCAACATTGCAGGTTATTGTCGAAGATGACGGAGTCGGGATACCGGAGGAAGAAAAAGAAGTGATCTTCCGGTACGGGTACGGGAAAAATACCGGGCTTGGCCTTGCCATCTCCCGCGATATCCTCTCACTGACCGGCATCACGATTACCGAGAATGGAACGGCAGGCAAAGGAGCACGGTTCGAGCTGTTTGTCCCGGCTTCTGCATGGCGTCCTCTCATGCCGTAAACTAAAAAAAGTGGTTTTAGAACCCCGACGGCTCCACAGCATCCCACCGCGCCATTCCTTTTTTCACCAGCAGCCATGCCGGTACAAGCAGGATGACCGATGAGAGCGCAAACACGGGGCTGGCAAATGCAAGAGCGCTGAAGATGGAGAGCACGATCCCGATGAGGATGAGGTATACTGCCATCACCTTCACGTCATAGACCAGCACGTTTGGCGAGAGGCCGGTCAGCCATACCATGACCCCGGCTGCATAGAACGAGACCGAGAGGCAGAGCACCACGGCCGGGATGAGGTTTGCAACCTCCCCTCCCATCAGGGAAACAAATGCGATGAACATGACGGGCACGACCTGCAGCAGGGTAAACGTGGTGAGCTTGCCGGCAATCAGCCTGCTGACCGCAACCGGCAGGCAGGCGTACGGCCCGAATGAGTCAAACATCGTGACCCAAGTATACATGGTCGATGCGATAACGCCGGTCACGATGGCAAACATGAAGAGCAGGCCATGGGGCGGCAGGTACGGGTCCAGAAGGGAGAGGAAAAACCAGATGACCGCAAGCGGGATCAAAAACGAGAACAGGGTCTGGCCGACAACACTCCCGCTCCGGTACAGGTCGATCATGTCCTTTGCGGCGAGTGGCGGGTCCGGGAGGAAGGCGAACTTCCGGGCAAGGGGGGTGAAAGCTTCCCGGTGCTCCCTGGTTGTTCCGGCGTACTCCGGGCTGAAGAGGACGACCGAGAACCCGAAGAGTACCGCAATAACGAGGATGGAAACGAGCAGGTTTGCCCACGTGAACGCATAGTAGAGCAGGATCGGCGGGAAGAAGAGAGCCGGGTTCTGGCCGGTGATGGCGACAAACAACCCCCACGCGGCACCGAGCAGCAGGACGATTGCCCAGAGGAGTGCCCGCGACCGTGCATAGACTGCCGAGAGGAGGAAGACGGTGCAGAGCCCGTAGAGGAACGCAATCGTCAGGGTCAGGAGGAGGAGCAGGGCGCTCGAAAGGGTGACACCGATAAACGGCGATGCAATGAGGTAGCCAAGCCCGAAAGGAAATACCCAGAGGAAGAAGTAGTAGACAATGTCCTTGACAACGAAGACAAAGAAGATGTGAGTCTCAGAGAGCGGCAGGCTCCGGGCAGAGTAGGCAAGAAAGCTTGCCTGCCCGAACCTGCGGTTCATCACCTCGTTCCCGAGAAGGCCGAACGCCCCGACCATGAACCCGAGGAGAAGGTAATTTGCATGGACGATCAGGACAAGGTTTCCCGCGGGCAGGGTTTCGCGCAGGAGCGGCAGGAGGAATGCCCCCATGAACGCGATCCCGAAGATCATCACCGGGAAGAGGGCAAAGGAGAGGCTCCCGAACATCGTGGAGTGCATCCGCCACTCCTCTTTGACCATGGCGATGAAGAGCTCAAACATGGCGATCCTTCCGGACAAGCGAGAGGAAGAACTGCGGGAGGTGCTCACCCCTTCCGGTCAGGTCGGCGACCGGGCCGGTATGCAGCAGTTTTCCCTTGTGCAGGATGGCAAACTCCGAGCAGATCTCCTCTGCCACTTCGAGGATATGGGTGGAGATGAAGATCGTGTTTCCCTTCTTCGTGTAATCCACAAAATATTCCTTGACCACGTCCTGCATGATTGGGTCGAAGTTGATGAGCGGCTCGTCGATGAGAGCAAGCGTCGGCTCGTGGATGAACGCCTGCGCAAACATCAGTTTCTGCCGGGTGCCGCGGGAGAGGTCCTTGCAGAGTACGTTTCTCTTGTCGCCGAACTCGAGGAAGTCGAACCACCAGTCCGCCCGTTCGGCGATATCGGGGATCTTCCGCACCGCTCCCACGAAATTGAGGTACTCAATTGCGGAAAGGAAACTGGGCGGGGTCTCCTGTTCGGGGATTATCCCGACGCGTTCGCGCACGGTGACCGGGTTCTTCTCAGCATCCAGCCCAAGGACCATTGCAGCGCCACCGGTGGGCCGGATCTGCCCGGTCAGCACCTTGATCATCGTGGTCTTGCCGGAGCCGTTTGGGCCCAGAAGGCCAAAGAGCGATCCCTCTTTCACGCCGAGAGATACGTGGTCAACCGCCGTTACATCGCCATAGACTTTTGAGATATCCTTTGTTTCCAGAATCATGGTCATGCTATCACTTCTTCTCCTTTTTTTCCTGCTGTGCTGTTCCATGCGGGGATCTTTTGCGAAGCCCGTTCCAGACAAAATCCATCCCTTGTTCAATCATCATTTCCCGCTCGGCCGGAGATCCTGCGGCTGCAACCCGGGCGATCAACCCGGAGATAGAGGAGACCATCATGAAGATCAGGAGCTGGGGATCATAGTCCCGGACCGTCCCTTCCCGGATCCCCTCCGCGATCAGGTCTTTTAAGAAGAGGAACCGGGACATCCCTTCCTCCTGCGCCGTGGTCGAGACGAACGGCGAGTGGGCGAACTGCTCCATGAACTTCATCTTCTCAGGGTACTCGATCCCCCAGGCCACCGCGTTCCTGCCAAGGCGGTACAGTTTCGTCTTCGCATCCG
>CAZMCL010000128.1:0-5692 GCA_964564375.1 uncultured Methanoregula sp.
GCAGACGTAGTGCTCTACGACCAGTTGCCGGGCGAGGAGATCCTCGCAACGCTGCCTGGGCGGGCGGAGAAGATCGACTGTGGCAAGTACGGCGGGAAGCACACGCTCGAACAGGACGAGATCGAGGCGCTGATGGTGGACCGGGCACGGACGGGTAAGGTCGTTGTCCGGCTCAAGGGCGGCGACCCGTTCATGTTCGGTCGCGGCGGCGAGGAACTGGAGACGGTCCGGGCGGCCGGCATTCCGGTCGAGATGGTGCCGGGCATAACAAGCGCCCTTGCCGTCCCCGCATCCATGGGCATCCCGCTGACGCACCGGAAGTATGCCTCGCAGGTCACGATCCTGACCGGAAACGAGGACCCGACCAAGCCGGAGCCGGCGCTCGACTGGCAGCTCCTTGCCCGGCTCCGGGGGACCATCGTTATCCTTATGGGTGTTGCAAACCTTGCAAAGATTGCAGACGTTCTCGTACAGCATGGCAAACCCGCGACAACCCTTGTCGCGATCATCGAGCGCGGCCTGCGGAAGGACCGGCGGATCACGATCGGGACCCTTGCCGACATCGCCACTGTTGCAAAGGACGCGGGCGTGAAGCCCCCGGCCGTGATTGTAATCGGCGATGTCGTGAACCTGTACGACCCGGCGCTTGCCGACCTGATACCGTTTGAGGAATAAGTATGGATTTTATTGATACTGTTGAAAAGTTTGAGAAGATAATCTATGCCGCGCTGATGGTTATGCTCATGGCGGTCCTGCTCGCTGCTGTTGCCGACCTGGCATGGATCCTGTTCCAGTCTATATGGACCGTAACCCCGTACCTGCTGGAAGCCCATGAACTGATTCTCGTGCTTGGTGCTTTCCTGCTGGTGCTCATCGGCGTCGAGCTGCTCGACACAATCAAGGCTTACTTCAAAGAGAACGCTATCCATGTGGAGATCGTGGTCCTTCTTGCCATCATCGCGGTAGCCCGGAAAGTAATTTTGCTTGACCCGACCGGTATGACCAGCTACGAGTACGGGTTTGAGATGATGGGCATTGGTGTGATTGTTGTCGGGCTTGGGGCCGGGTATTATCTTATCAAGAAGGCGGGGCTGACGCTCGGGCCGGGCGTTTCCTCCGAAGAGAAGAAAGAGTGAGAACAGCTGGGGAAGTTCTGTTTTTTTGCTCTCTGCGGAAACGCACATGACTTGACACGGTAGACATATAGAATAAAATGCCGGATGTCTTTCATCGTAAATCCGCAATCGCTATGATGGGGGCTGATGCCCCCATACCTCCATCAGGATATCCGTCGCCGCCCGGAAGGGCACCCCGCGGCGACCTCAATTACCAGATCATCCCCACGTAAACCGGATTTTTCGTTTGAAGATACAGGTAATACGACATCATCGCAATTGGGGCGCGATAGTGGCGGGGCGAAGCCCCTGGAGCGTTAACAGAGGAATTGATGAGATTTACAAAGCACTTCTTTTTTAAAATGTTTCAAACGGTTATTCCGATATCCCGTATCCAGTCATTTCACCGGATAATTGGTGATGACCAGTTCGCTGATCTTTCCGCGGCGGGCGCCATTGCAGTTGATGATGCGCCGGGCAGGAACCCGCCGGATATAATAACCACCGAAGAGATCCTCAAAGAACGAATCATCCTTGTTTTCGTTCCGGGGATCCGAATTGCTCAGCATGACTTTTGCGCCCTTGCTGTCTAGTTTGTGGAAAAACTCTGCAAGCCGGACCTGGTCCTCGTCACCAAACCCGTTGCGTGAATAGGAGACAAACGACGAGGTTTTGTTCAGCGGACGGTACGGGGGATCGAGATACACGAAAGTTTTGTCATCCACAAACCTCTGGCACGCGGTAAAATCCCCGTGGATGATCCGGGTGGCCCTGAGCTGTGTTGCGGCATTTATGAGGTTCTCCTCATTGAGTATCTCGGGTCTTTTGTACCGCCCGAACGGGACATTGAACCCACCTTTCCGGTTAACCCGGAACAGGCCATTGTAACAGGTGCGGTTTAAAAAAATAATCCGGGCTGCCCGCTTCACCCACCCAGAGCTGTAGCGCCGGAAATTTATTTTCGGGAGGCCGTCATTGAACGCATCCCGGATCTCATAATAGAATGATTCCCGCTCCCGCTCATCCCTTACCCGGTATTCCGATTCGAGTGTTCTGAGTTCAGTAATAAGTTCCTCAACGGATCGTTTGATGACGAGGTAGGTGAGGATCAGTTCCCCGTTGGCATCGCAGACCGTGCACCGGTCGAATGGATGCTGCCGGGTGAGGGAAAAGAAGACCGCTCCCCCGCCAAGGAACGGTTCGGCATAGCCGGTAATTTTTCCACCCGGTAATTCTTCCGGCAGGCACCGGCCAAACGCGTCGAGCAGCTGGGTTTTGCCACCGGCCCATTTGAGAAACGGCCTGATTTTGGGAACGGGGGAATTTTGTCGTGCCATATCCGGAGGTACACCTTTCGGTACGAGTTTGCTGTCTACAATGTTATCTTTCAGACATTAGATGATATTGCATTGGAGTGATGTCAGGAAGCCTCCGCGACCGACTCCTAAAACAGGGGTTCCTTTCGTTCGGGCCCAGGGTACCATGATCCGGCCTGATATCTGCCCGCCAAACGCTGCTAAATATGTCCTCCCTTCTCCGACGTTAAAATAAGAAAAAGCATGGAATTATTACCCTTTTTTTTGGAATTATTGCCTCTCCGCAGGGCCGGGACTGACGCCAGGCTGGGATTCTTCGACGGAGAGTTATGGCAGGGGGAATGCATCTCCCCGGGTGTGATTGCAAAACATCGGTACCGACGATCATCGGCAAAGAAAACCCGGTCCCCAAAACAGCCCTTCCTTTCGATCGACCCATACTTACCCCCCAGGCCCCATGAGTTTTGCCACCCATTAGCGTACATTAGCGTACATTTTACTGCCCGAAAATTACGTTTTTGGGCTTTAAAACATAGCATTGTGCCCGGTTTAAAAACATGTGCCGGAATTCGTCATTTTTTGCAATAATTCCGGAAGTGACCCTTACGGATAGGCAAACCGGGGCCGCAGAGGGCCCGGATTCGGGGGTGGGCGTGTATCGGATCGCGACTCCTCCCATGCCAATGAAGTGCCCTGACAGTATTTTTAATTGCTGGCGATACCAGACAGGGACAAAGGTGGATTGCTGCCTGCCAGAAGGACTATTCCTCATTTCCCGACGGGAAGCGGTATCCCCCCTTCGGGATCACCATCTCGAAGCGGGCACCGGAACCGTACTCACCGGTCTCCCGTATGGTGATGCCAGTGATCCCGAGAATCTCACGGACAAGGAAGAGCTCCATGCCTTTCTGGGACCCGAACCCCCGCTCGAAGATCTTGTCCTTGAGATGATCCGGAATACCTTTCCCGTTATCTGCGAAGAAGAGTACCAGGTTGCCCCCGTCCAGTGTATAACCGATCGTCACCCGGTTGGCAACCGGTGCATGGCGCAGCACGTTGTCCGCGAGCGTGAAAAAAACCCGCTCAAGCAGCGAATCGGCAAAGATCTCAAGGCCGTTTAAGTGAACGGTGCGCGTGATTTTGGAAAAATCAAGGTGGGATATGCCAAGGACAAATACCCGGTTCACATCCTGCCAGCGGGGCGGGGTCTTTCCGAGGTCCTGGTAATTTTTTGCAAAATTCAATGAACGGCTGATCTTAAAGGCAGATTCCCCGGCTTTTTCCAGGGCCTGCTGAAGTGCTTCCTGTTTTTTGGAAGTTTGTGCCAGCGCGATATACCCGTTGAGGGTGAACACTGCGTTCTGGATATCATTGAACGTAACCGCATTCAGGAACGCGAGTTTTCCGGTCACGCGGCGTATCGCGTCGTCAGCCGATCTCCTCCCGCTGATATCGCGGTCAATGGCGAGTACGTACTTCTTTGTCCCGAGATCGAGGAGTGCCCCATTAATCTCGATAGGGAATATCGTCCCATCTTTCCGGATATGAGTGGTTTCGCCCCGCATTGAACCGGCATCCAGGACCCGGCGGAACCGCTCATCTATCAGGGCACGGGAATCTTCCTCATCAAAATCGGCGATATTTTTTCTCAGCATCTCGTCAACCGTGTAACCGTGCATTGTTGCGGCGGATTTATTTGCAGCAATTATTTTTCCACGGTCTTCCCCATCGGCTTCGAATATCATGATGGAATCACCGGCCCGCTCAAACAGGAGCCGGTACTTCCGCTCGCTCTCCTCGATCTTTTCGGCATCGATTACCCGACGCCGTTCGATGATGATGATACCAAATATAACCGCAATCAAAGCGACGATACCAATACCATAGAAAAACAGGTTCAGGTAGTTGAGCTGTGCGCTCACCACCGAACTGTCCATGTCAACGCCCACAATCCCAACAACGTACCCGGCCCGGTCGCGGATAGGAGAGAAGCCGGAGAGGACCGTACCCCATGCGTCTGTTGTGAACTCCTGGTCTGCGGTGGGTGCAATGAACCCGGCAAACATCTCCGGCTCCGCATCCGGGTAGGGTTCGCCAATAGGGGCGGCATCCGGTTCAACACCGTAATCGGCATCGACAACGAACACGATCACGTCCCCGTCCTTCCGCATGGTGTAGATGTAATGGATGTCCGTTGTTGCCTGCTTGACGGACCGGAGCTGGTCGCGGATCCGGATAAACTCCTCTGTATCCTCGTCACCTGGCTGGAGCCGGGCAAAGATATCGCCATCTACCTGCGATGCCGTGGTGCTGGCAACGGCAATGAGCTTCTCCTGCACAGCCCCCTTGAGTGCTGTATGCGTCTCGACCGAGAGCGAGTACACCATCCCGATTGTCAGGAGAAGGAAGAGGACGATGAGGGCCGATGAGACAATGCGGGAATTGATGGCGGCCATACAGGATCACGCAGTACACGGGGGATTATGCAGTGTTTTTGAGATACTCTTTTTGCATAGCATAAAAGGTTGTGTTTTTAGGCAGGAAAAATCCCCCATCGCATCCCGTCCGCCCGTATCCGCTGCCCGTCCGTTTCCGGATCCCCTGTGTTGCAGGATGACCGTATCGCTCCCTGCTTTTTGAAAAGCACCGGGCGTTGGCAGCATATCGTAACGGGTTTATAACATAACTGCGTTTTTGTAGTTTATGAATGGGGATACATTAGGGAAACGGGCCCGCCGGTCGGTTATCCTTTTGGTTAGTGTTAGTTTATTGATCTGCGTATTTTTAGCCGGCCCGGTCTCAGCATCGGGAAGCAGTAGTGGCGGTTCCGGGGGATCCAGTGAGGTCACCTATTCTTCGACCACGCTCTTTACCAACTGGGCTCTCGTTCAAGGGGATTATTATGATGCCGTTATTAAAAATCCCTCGTCATGTGTCAGCAGGGTTACCGTAGTCCTGCCCAAAAAACCGTCATCGGTCACGGTGGACTACCTGTCCTATGCAATCGGCAAATACAGTGATCAACTTACCGCAGAACAAAAACGGAGTCTGATGTATTCAATGGATAATCTGCCTCCGGCTGACATGGAGGCACTCAAACACTTTGAAGATGAATATTATAAATCCCTGTATGGGACTTCATCAGGAAATGCTCCTTATATTCCAGAAGTGGGAAGGGAGGATCGATGAACATGAAAATTCCATCGATACTCCTGACAGCCACCATCGTTCTTCTGGCAATCGCAGGCGCGGTCACCGCAA
>CAZMCL010000129.1:0-5566 GCA_964564375.1 uncultured Methanoregula sp.
TGCCGAACAGGTCGATATTCAGGGCTTTGCCGGAAGCGGAAACCTGTGCAAGGCCTGCGGTAGCACCGAGATAATATTCCCAGTTCTTCGTGAGTTCTTCCACCTGGATCATGACACGGCCGGAGACCGCCCGGATGAGATCCGCCCTGCGGAGTGCATACCGGGAACCGCAGATATGGAGCTCAAGTACTTCATTCAGAACTCCATCATTATCGATTGCCTGACACCGTGTCCGCTGGAGATATCCTGCTTTTTGCATCATACACGACCACCTTTTAGTCGTATACAGTCGTCTGCACCCGGGGTATATAACCCGTCAGCGTGCGCAGGGTGAAAGTGAACCGGCCCGCCCGGATCAGGCGTTAACGGTTCCGTATCCTCGTATCCATGCAGGCATTGAGCACGCCCTCCATGAGCGAGAGGGTGCCGTTGATACCGGCAAGCGGACGGGGCGCGAGCCGCACTTCGCCACGGAGCGGGGGAATGAGTCCCACAAATCCCCGGTTGCCCGAAACGGAGCGCTCGAACGAAGACCCGAGCACAAGGTCCGGGCTGGCGGCGTCAATTATTGCCTTTACCTGCCCGAGACTTCCGGCATATTCTGACGGGCGGGAGATGGCACCATGGTTGCGCAGCCCGATACTGCGGATATCGGCATCGAGATACTGCTCAAGGGTGCCGGCCGCAAATTCGGCGTACGATGCCCCGGCAAAGATAGAGACTGACGGCGGATCGAAACGCCGGAGGTACTTGTCGCACGCCCGGATAAGGTGCTCCTCCTGCCGCTCTGTCTCGCCAAAAACGGGGCCGGTATCGGCACCTGGAAAGGCATCAGCGATACGGGAGAAGGTTGCCTGTACCTGCTTCATCCCTAGAGTACTGCCAAGATTCTCCCCCACTCCACTGCCAAAATCAGCGTTGGTACCAAGAGTGTAACGGGCAGGTCGCAGGATATTTCCGAGCGTGTCGTCGCACAGGACCGTCCTGACCGGGACGCCGGCGAGCCGGAGGAGCCGGTGGATCTCCTGCACGTTCCCGCGGGAGAAGGGGTCAAGCAGGCAGGCACCGTCAATGTTCACGCCTTCGGCTGCGGGATCAACCTTCGGTTCAAGAAGCGAGAGTGCCTTTGCATACCCGATCTCCACATCACCGGAGAATCCCGGGCTGTCCACGAGGAGAACATCGTAATCTGCAAGCATGGCCCGGACATCCTCGCCAAGAATGGCCGGGACGCAGGTGGTGATGACCGCAATCCGGTTACCCGTTCCCTCAAGGCTCCCGATAACCTCCAAAAGCCGGTCCTCGGAGCCGAAGATCACCTCGTTTTCAAGGATGAAGGTGCCGTGGAGCGTGGCGTGGAGGAGGGTTGACGGGTAGTAGTAGCACCCGCTTGAGCCATGAATGACAACCGATACCCCGGAACATCCCGCAAGGCAGGCTGCTGCACCGGTCATGGCGCAGGGCCACAAGGGATTGTCGCACTCAGGCATGAAGGGACCTCCTCCAGCGGTGGAGCATCCGTTTCACGCCGGCCGTCCCCACGACCGGGTGAACAGGGATAGCATTTGCATCGCAATCGTCTCCGAACCGGATATGCAGGGCATCGGCCACTTCCTGTGCTGCACGGGAACTCACCGGGTCGGTCACCGGTCCGCAGAAGACCGCATGCGATTCACCGAGATCGGCAAAGTCCGCGAGGAGCTCCGCCTGCAAAGCCCGCTCGATCCCCATTGCCCGCTGGCCATCAATCCCGCAGGAGTCCGCAACAGCCCCGATGAAGGCGAGGGTGTCCGAGAGTCCCGTGGGAAATGAGGGAATATAGGGTGTCCCGAAACGATGGTTAAGGAACTCCCCCACCGGTACGAGCGAGGGATCACGGAGAATGTTCAGCTGCGATGCCCCGAGATCCCCTGTCTGGTCAAAACTGAGGTTGTGGACGAACCGGATACCGACCGGAAGACCGAGCATGGTGAGGAGCCGGACCACCTCGGCATAGTTCTCCTCCACTTCATACTCGAGGTTCATTTCACCGATGATGTTTACGCTCCTGTTGTGCCCGGTGGGCTCCGCGAGTCCCGCAAGGGAGATGAGGGCTTTATTGACACCATCATGGAACGTGCCCCCGAGGAACCCTGCGGTAGAGACCGGGATGACCGGAACGCCATACTCCCTGCCGCAGACAGCCTCCACATCGTCGCCAATGGTATCCACGATGCAGGTGGAGAGGACAAAGACTGCCGAAACGTCCCGTTCACTGACCGCTTTGATGGTGCGGGCAAGCGCATCCTCGCCCCCGAAGACGATGTCGGTCTCGCCAAGGGCGCTGGAGACGAGGTCGGGGATTACAGCAAGATCGTTATCGAGACCGGTTGCGTGAAGCAGGGAAAAGTTGTGGTGGGCGCAGCCCTTGGGCCCGTGGATGATACTTACTGCATCCCGCACGTGGGTGGTGACCGACAGGGCACCGGTGAGGGTGCAGCCGCCGGACCTAGATGAAAGAGTAGGCGAGGCTTTCAAGCTCATCGATCTCGAGGGGGGTGGGGATCGTCAGGCTGGTGTTCTTCATGACCCGGTCGGCAAGCGAGCGGTAGCACTGTGCCTGAGCAGATTCGGGCTCGTACTCGATAACCGTCTTTTTGTTGAGCTCGGCGAGCTGCACCACGCGGTTGCGGGGGATGAACTCAATGAGGTTGCTGTTCACCCGCCGTGCAAACTCAGCAACGAGTTCTTCCTCGCGGGGCTCACCCTTGGCATTACAGATGACACCGGCAAGCCGGCACTTGCTCTTCACCCGGGAGGCGAGCCGCTTTATCGCCTTACAGATATTGTTGGCGGCATACAGGGACATGAGTTCTCCTGAAGTGACGAGGTAGATCTCCTGCGCGTAGCCTTCCCGCATGGGCATGGCAAACCCGCCGCAGACAACGTCACCCAGCACATCATACACGATGACATCGCCGTTAAGCGCCCCGAACTTCTCCAGGATCTGGAAGGTTGCGATGATCCCCCGGCCGGCACAACCGACGCCGGGCTCCGGCCCCCCGGCCTCAACGCACCGGACGCCATTGTAGCCCCTGAACTCAACATCTGCAAGGGTGATGGCAGCATCGCCCCGGGTCCGGACCAGGTCCATAACGGTGGGGATGAACTGGCCGTGCATCAGCATCCGGGTGCTGTCACGTTTGGGATCACAGCCAATCTGGAGGATATCGAGCCCCCGCCCGGAAAGTGCGGCGGAGAGATTGGCCGACGTGGTGGACTTCCCGATCCCGCCTTTCCCGTACAGGGCGATCTGCTTCATTGTCGTAATATGGGGCGGCTGTTTATATGAGATTTCCTGATGTTAGGGAAAGTGGGGTTGAGTTGGTAGAGCAATAGGAATACATCCCCCTTTTTGCGGCGATAGGTACAGGATCCTGGCGCTGCGGTCAACGATTCCAAGGTTGATGTAAGAAAAATAGTGGCAGGGGATCGTCTCCCCCGCCGTTTGTTCATCTGGCGTTTCTTACTTTTCGCTTCCCCCGATGTGGTCGAGGACCCGGTCCCAGACCACGAGGAGCCCGGGGATGATGACGTAGGCAAGCAGCCCCGCCCCGAGGAAGGCTCCGGTGAGGACGAGTTCGGTTTCCATCTTCCTCACCTCACGCGAGGGCCGGGACCCCGTCGGACCAGGTCTCGATCACGGTCCGGATGGCGTCGTCCTCGTAGGACGAGATGGTCACCTGCCGGCGCGAGAAGTTCACAAGATACAATTCCCCGTTGGGGTCGTGGCACTTCAGGGTTGCCGAGAAGGTGTCGCCTTCCGGGTTCCGGACCGGGTCACCGCCATGCGCCGTGTTGTTGGCGCTGTTGGCGATCACCGCAGCGATCCCGGCGTTGAACCCGGCAATCGTGTTGTAACTCTCCGATGTCGAGCCGACCTTCTTTGCCTCGGTGTCCTGGTACACGAACCGTGCCGTGTAGGACTCCCGGGTCTTTTCTACGGGCGGATGGTTGACGCCCGCGCTCATATACGATACACACCCGAACGGGTTGTTCAGGATAACGGACTGGATGATCGCGTCAAACGCGGCCACGTCCGCAATCGGGTTCGCAAGCCTGCGAACCGCGCTCTTCACATTGGTGTTCTGGACATAGTCTGCCATGTTTTTCTCTCCTTTTTTTGCATTGTGGGAGAGATTCCCCGAACCTCTCCCGGGTTTTGTCGCGGGGCGCCCTTTGACAAAACAACATGGGGGGTCGGGATATAACCGACTCCACTCATCGCACTAATCCAGAGCCTCTCCGTGCCCGGTTATAAGAACCGGGCCATGAGCAGTACGCGATTTTTGTACAGCCTGATCCATGGACTCCTTTTTCCCATCTGCGGTTCCTGCACGCTTCTCCTGCCAGCCTTCCTGCATGGTTTCGACATTCCAGATACCGCCCCGGAAGACCCGGTACCGGAGGAGCCCGGCTGCCCGCGAGAAGAGCCAGAACTGGATGTTGTCAACATCCGAGTCCCAGAACGGCTGGAGTTCCAGGACCTCCCGCGAGTGGTACGCCCGGACACCGGCGGCATTCATCACCGGTTCCCGCGGCCGGATCACGAGGAGAGAGATCTGTTCCCTGCCCCGGTGGGCGATCAGGTTGAACGGGAGGTCCGGGTCGGTGACCTTCCCGACAATATACCCCCATTCCTTCAGGATGCGGGCAGCTTCCGTAACCCCGGCGGTCACGTTCCTGCCGGCGGCCTTTTTCGCGTTTGCCTTCGCTTTTTGTTTCGCTGCTTTCCGTGTGCCTCCTTTGCTCTTCTTCCGCTTCACCGTGCGGCGGCGATCGCTCTTCGCTACCCGGGCACCCGGGCCGGCATATCCTGTACCGGCCGGATGACTGCCCGGCTCTTCAATCCCATAATCGGGTTCGCTTAATTCTGTCATCTTATATTCTCCTTGTCAGGTTCTGTGGTGTTTTTCCTTAGTGTCCTCCTGCGGTTCGTTGTGCCGGGATGCAGTTATCCCGGGCATGCCATCCGGGCCGGCCGGTGCGGCAGGGTCTGTTCTGAATTGCCCTGCCGGAATGCCGGCCCATCGGCATGAAAAATCCAAGAGAATAGGCCGGCCGATGGAGCGGGTCCCCTGCCGGGTGTACGAATAATGGCATGAGGTCCCGGGCCCGGATCAGGCCGGCAGCCGATGTTGCAGGAGGGATGCAGCGGGGTTAAGGGTGTGTGCAAAAGGCCCCGCTGCCCTGTTCTTCGTGCGGCTGACAGATTCCCACAATGCCGGTTGCGGTACGTTGAGTACATTCATAATTGCACATACAACGGTCATGCACCGGATCAGGAACATTAGGAGCACATCCGCTGTGTGCGGGGCGTACCCCAGTCGCCTGATCTTCGCCGTGAGCCGGGTGCAGAATTCGTGTAGCATTGTGATTAACCAGTGAATGATTGAATTCAATATATACTTCTTGGTTATTGCGAGAATTTTCGCAGTTATTCTGGCAATCCGGCTGACGGATGGCAGGCAATTGGCAGACGGGGATGGGGGGGTAAGGGTGGCGCGGGGGATGCTATGGTAAATAC
>CAZMCL010000130.1:0-5542 GCA_964564375.1 uncultured Methanoregula sp.
GGTCGCGCTCCTGCATTGCGCGTTCTGCGCGCCGGCGCCCGGTCGTATCCTCCAGGATAAGCGTGATGCCGGGCTCACCGTTCTGGAGTATGGTCGGTATGAACCGCCCGTCAAGGAAATGTTCGTCATCTCCCCGCACGATCTGTATCTCCTTCTTCCATGACGACCCGCCGTTGAGCAGTGCAAAGAGCCGGTTTTCGTCAGCCGTGTTGAGGAGAGAGATTGGGGGCGAGCTGAGGCGCGTATGCAGGATCTCGTTCTTTGCCGCGCCGGCAAATGTGCAGAGCGAGTCACTTGCTTCAACGATCCGCAGGGACTTGTCGAGGACAACGATGAGCTCCCTGGCGAAGTTAATGATGCTGGTCACTGGCATCCGCCGGGAGAGGGTGTAGAGCTTTGCATTGCCTACGTGCCGGAGCTCGAGATGCCCGGTAGCCGTGAGGACTTCTAAGTATTTGGCAACAGAGTTCCGGCTCATGCCAACTGCCGCTGAGATCTCCTTGATGGAGAGGCCCATAGGCTTGTCCTTGAGGATTGCACGTATCCGTGTTTCTTCATCCGCTGCCGTATCGTCGCTCATCATATTATTCACTCCTTCGGGACCGGGAAAAAACCCTTCCCATGAACCCGGTCAACATTGCAGGCATCCGCCCGGACATCATCATCCTGCATAATAATGGATCCTAATGCCTAAATAGGGGATGCGGTATAATATGTATTGTGCATAGTGTTTGTGCACTAGTGCACAGCATACCGGTCAGACATGAGGGATGCTCCTGCCTATTTCATGGTTGATATACACACCTCTGAATCATATATCACCATTACCAGGGCACCCCAATACCGTTTTGTCGATACATGGAGTGGAACCAATATAAGAAAATCCTGGCACCACGTAACCTTTCCCAGCCCTCACCGGGAAAGAATGCCCGGGATTTTTTCCTCTTCCTGGCTGAATGACCAGATCCTCATTTTTACCGGTCAGGTGTCTCCGGCTATCTTACGTGCAAATTGTTGACATGAACTGACATCATTTTTCCGATCATTGTCTTCATCACAAAGTGCAACAGCATAGAGCAGGAGCAGGGCGTTATCCAGTGATGTGGCATATTCCTGCTCCCGGTCAGCATAGTTATCGGCCGGATTATACAGGAACGCAAACTCTTCCGGCGAAAATTTTTTGAATTCATCCAAAACGATACTATCCGTTGAGGTATGCGTCGCCTGCTCGGCAACAATGGCAAAGGCGACTGCAAGCGGATCGCATTCCTGCCTTTCCTTGGATAATTCCTGCGAGCGTGCCGTTGCAAGCCTTGCTGCTGCCTCGTACTCACCATGCGCAAACCGGATAAAGACAGTCCCTGCATCACCGGCAACCGGAGGGGAGACCGGTAAAATGAGCTGAGTTACCTTTGATACGTATACCCCAAGAGGCCCCGACTCATCTGTATGGCATGAGTGGGAAGCGCTGCTGCCAAACCGGTATTTAAGCCGGATGAGAAGTGCCGTGAGACTTACCGCGTAGAGCAGCTGCAGCAGGATCCCGATCGAAAAATCGCCCGGGACAATAAAGAAGATGATCGAATAGATCGGGGTTGAGATGGCGACAATATCTTTCTTCGGGCGCAGCCATGCAAGATATGCAAGAATTATGGAAGCTATGACGCACCCGAAAGCAGGATAATGGAAGTCCAGCGGTATTCCCAGCACATCGAACAGGATCGCTACTGCGGCTCCCCCAAACGAGAAGGCGGGGACGGCAAGTTCCATCAGCTGGATTGAATTTAACCCGGGATTTGTTAAGGATTTCATAGGACTTTTGCTCCATATGGGCGGCCTGAAGAAGAAGGGTCTGTACAACCACATCTAATGCCCGGGCCTGCGTGCCCAATATCCTCACTTATTCAGATTTTTTTATTTTTTTGATCGAGACGCAATTGATAATGGGATCACCGGTCACAATATACCGGTGGATAACCTGTCCCAGCACTTCCACAACATCGTTCACTTTGATCTCCTCATCGGGAGTGGTGAACATCTTGACCGAGATCGCCCCGGACCGGTCTGCAACAAGATACTGGGGGCGGTTCAGGAACTGGAATAATACTTTTTCCACTACTCCCTCTACCCGCACTGGTTTCCCGATCATGTTCTCATTGATCAGTTTGACCCTCACCCTCTTTGCCTCCGCTTCATACCGGGGGGCAACATCCGCATACTCGCTCCGGCTCATATAATTGAGGGCGATGGGGATGACGAGCAGCATGAACACGCAGGGGATAAGCCAGATGAGATTTGATCGAATATCGGGACTGAAAACAGCGGCAATAAGTAAAAAGATCGTGAAGAAAACAAACACGGCGATTGCGATGACGGAGACTTTCACGTCAAAATTTCCAATCTTCATTATGATAATCTTGACCGTGAATCTACTTTAACTCCTGCTTTTAAAGTTTTTATAAAATACGGTAGTGCACATTGCACGAATGTGGCAGCCGGGGCGCACCACGACACGGATGATGCAGGCGATCAGATAATCCGGCAGGCCCGGGAATAGATCTTCATCATATCGGTCCGCGTGAGAAAGCCCAGCAGTACGTCCGGGTGATTGGGGTCGGCAACCGGGATATGATGGATGTTGTGAACCATCATCAGCCGCATCGCATTCTCCATCGTATCCTCCGGGGAAACGAGAAGCGGGGTTGTGGTCATCGCATCACGGATGGGTGATGACAAGCCGGCACCGCTACGGATATGCCGGACATCGGAGATGGTGATGATGCCGACAAATCGTCCGTCTTCAAGGACCGGAAACCCGGTATGGGATGTCTCGTTGATTAGTGTCTGCACCTTGCCGACATTATCGTCAGGAGACAGGGCAATCACCAGATTGGCAGGGATCATTGCTTCATGGACCTGGATCAGTTCCAGCACCCGCTTGCCGTACTCCTGCCGGTGGGCTTCAGACTGGAGCTTGGTTGGCACCTGCTCCACGTAAATGGTCCTGCCACCGGTGATAAGGTAAGATATCCCGACACCAGCCATGGCAGGGACGAGAAGCGAGAAATTTCCCATCATCTCGACTACCATGATGAGGACGGCTATCGGGGCATTTGCAATGGCGCCAAAGAGTGCGATCATGCCGACGATACCAAAGACCGGCACGGACTCTAAGGGAACAAGTTCCGGGTACAGGAGATGAAAGATCATGCCGATCGCACACCCGGTTGCCGCACCAATGGTAAGGCCCGGCGCAAAGACGCCCCCGCTTCCCCCGGATCCGAGGGTGAAGGATGTGGTAAAAATTTTCATGAACGGGAGCAACAGCAGGACGAGAAGGGGGACCATGGAATAAAGCGAGAGCTGGACAAAACCGTATCCCGTGCCAATCCCGGCAAGACCGAGCATCTGTAAATCCGGAGAGATGTACGAGAGAGCGATGACGACAATGGCGATAACAAATGCCCCGCTGACCGGCTTGAGGTAGGGGGGCAGGTTCCGCTCCCGGAAGATACGGGAAAAGAAGTCGCGGGTGCCGTAAAAGAACGAGATATAGAAGAGCCCGACAAGGGCACAGGCAATGCCAAGGATAAGGAAGAAGGGGAGCTGCCAGATGTTCCAGGCGATTGGCATTAAGGAGAATATCGGGTCGAACCCCTCAAACAGCCCGAATATCGAGTACCCGATGATCGATGCCAGGAAGGAGGGGATGATTGCTTCTGCCTCAAAATCGCGGATGTACAGGATCTCGGCAGCCAGTACTGCTCCCCCCAGCGGGGCCTTGAAGATCGTCCCGATTCCTGCTCCGATACCGGTGGTCAGCGCAAGGCGGCGTTCCTTAGGGGAGAGGTTGAAATAATCAGCAACCATGGAACCGAGCCCGGCAGAGATCTGGGCGGCGGGCCCCTCTCTCCCTGCACTCCCCCCGGTCGATATGGTCAGGATGGCGGTTATTGCCTTGAGAAACGGAACTCTCCGGCGGATCTTCCCCTCCGTGTGGAACGCTTTGATCGCCGCATCGGTACCGTGTCCCTCCGCCTCAGGCGCCAGGTACGTGACGAGAATGCCGGAGAGCAGGGCACCCGTACATATGATCGGGAGCAGCAGGAGCATGTTGTCCGGCGCCGACCACTGGGCGATCATTGCCGGGCTCTCCCCCTCAATCGGCATCTGGAAGCCCAGCAGGTATCCCATGAAAAACTGCGACCCCAATTTCAGGCCTTCGAAAAATAAGAGCGAGCCAAAACCAGAGATGATCCCTACCACTATTGCGATGAAAAGCACGCGCTTATAGGGATCAATAAGGCGGTTGAACCGATATATGGGCATAGGGCAGGGGAGAACCGGTATTCTTATCTGGCTTTACTTTCTCTTGAAGTTAATTAAACTGTGTCTCCTTTTTTTCGTGGACCCCGTAAGATTGCACTGAAGTGAGGGGAGAGATGGAGCCCGGTTTAAAAAAAGAGCCCCGGGCTTATCCGGGTGAGATGGGTCCCTACCTCGGGGCTGACAAATGAGGCAAAAATGCGGGGGATGGTGATGAGATAACCCCCGCTATTGCAACTACGGATATTCTGAGATTTTTGTCTCCGTTTTTCATAAAAAAAATTGATTGTGGTGAAAATTTACTTCAGTGCTGCGATCTCTTTGCGGAATGCGACCCAGTACAGGACGCCGACAAAGAGCAGCCCACCGACAATGTTGCCGAGTGTAACGATAATGAGATTGCTGGTCCACATCGAGATCCAGTTCAGACCCATGTTGATCTTTGCTGGATCCGTGATGAATCCCTGCGTAAGGATACCGGCGGGAATGAAGTACATGTTCGCAACACAGTGTTCGAATCCGCTGGAAACGAAGGCCATGATCGGGAACCAGATGCCGAAGAACTTACCAATAAGATCGTCTGCACAGATACCGAGCAGGATGGCGAGGTTGACGAGCCAGTTACAAGCGGTAGCCTTGAGGAATGCAGACCACATACCCATCAGGCCGACATAACTGACTTTCCCACTTGCTATGGCAATCGCCCGGGAACCAAATGCCGTGACAGTGGCAGTTCCTGCGGCATCGAACGAAACGAACGGGCCGTATGCCATGATATAGGCAAAGACGATCGAACCGATCAGGTTTCCTATGTAAACCCAGAGCCAAAGGTTCATGACCTGTGCCCAGCTGATCTTGTGGATGAACGCTGCCATCGGGGCGAGCATTGCATCGCCCGTGAAGAGTTCAGCACCCGTAAGGACGATGATAATAAGCCCAACCGGGAACACTGCGCCCCCGATCAGCTGGGAAAAACCAGCACTGGTGCTTGCAGCCAATCCGGTGGTGCACATTGTGCAAAGAGCACCGCCCATGGCGATATAGGCACCGGCCATGAATCCACGAAGGAGCATGTTCCAGGCGGGCAAACCGACTTTATACTTTCCGGCATCTCCTGCCTTTGCAGTTACTGCTACCGGAGGATGAAATGTCATTTTTTAACACACCTCTGAATCAATCACCTATACCAGCAAGTATCAATACGAATCTCGTATAG